>JAVEXH010000495.1:0-2532 GCA_034004175.1 Spirochaetia bacterium | reverse complement strand
AATCCACGGCATTATTGGCCTTCAGGGCTGCCAGGTACTCATCATACACCCTGGAATACCCATCCTCGGCACCTTCCCAGGTCTTCCGGCCGGTCTTCACATCCGAGAAAACCAGACCGGCCTTGTTCACATCAAAGGTCTCCAGCTTGAATCCAGTCTCCCGGGCGCAATCCTTTATCAACTGTGAGCGGTCAACCTCGTCATAGATCGAGAAATTCTCGCGCCAGCCCAGTCTGTGTATTTCCTCCCGCAGGATCTTTACACCAAAGGAGTGGAAGGTACTGACAGTCAGGTTCTGGAGCTTCTTACCGGTAACGGCGCGCACCCGCTCCGACATTTCCCTGGCAGCCTTGTTGGTGAAGGTAAGGGCCAGGATGCTGGACTGGGGTATGCCCTTATCCAGCATGTAGGCCATACGGTAGGTTATGACCCGTGTTTTCCCCGATCCGGCTCCTGCGATGATCAGCACCGGCCCTTCGATGGTATGTACCGCATCGTATTGTTCCGGGTTGAGTTCGGCCTGGTAATCTAGATGCATCCGGGTTACACGTGCTTTATCAGGAAGCCTAAAGCCTCCACACCGAAGCCCACAATCAGGGATACGATGATACCTGAAATGACCACCCCGGCGGCAACTGCCATCATGGTCCTGCGCCGCCTGAGCCCCAGGATCCAGGCACCCAAGGTGCCTGTCCAGGCGCCGGTGATGGGCAGGGGCACCGCCACAAAAAGCATGATACCCAGATAACCGTAGCGTTCAACCTGGGAACGGACCTTGAGCCGTGAGCGTTCCACAAAACGGTCAAAAACACTGGCATAGAAGCTCCAGCGATAGAAAAGCTTGTGGAAGGTTTCCAGGAAAACGAAAGCCAGGGGCGCAACCAGGGCGTTGCAGGCTACTGCGATGAAGAATGCCTCCAGTACAGGCATGCCACGGGCTACTGCAAAAGGAATCGCTCCCCGGAGTTCAGATATCGGCAACAGGGACAAGCCGATTGTCCCCAGCAAAGTAGTTATGTCCATGAGGCAGGAGTATAGCCAAAGGGAGCAGGCAGGAGCAATACGGAAGCGGCAGTACTGTCGGTTCACCACCAGAAAGGAAGCCTCAAAAGGTCGGAAGTATCAGACTGACAGAAAATCACCGATCGCCGTTCTTGCGCCATCAACATCATCGGCATCGAACCACGCAACCTTGTGCAGACTCCTCATGAAGGTAAGCTGGCGCTTGGCATAATGCCTCGTGTGCAAGGCTATGTCTTCTGCCACAGCGCGGAGGTTCAGCCCGGCCAGACCCTTCTCTGCGATGCCGGCATCCAGGAACTCAGCATAGCCTATGGCCTTCATACCAGGATCTCCCTGGCCATAACCAGCGGCAACCAGACTCGCCACCTCAGCGGGCAGGCCGGCAGCCATCATGGCATCCACCCGCAAGCGTATGCGCTCATACAAGTCCGCCCGGGGCCTGTCCAGGCCAAGGGCAAGCACAGCCCATTCCGCACGGGGTTCATCGGGAACGGCAAAATCCGACAAAGGCCGGCCGGAACAACGGTACACCTCAAGGGCCCTGCCTATGCGGTAGCCGTCAGCGGGTGCTATGCGAGCTGCGCTCACAGGGTCAACCTTTGCCAACTCGGCAAGCATGGCCGCGTTGCCCTTTGCGATCATCTCTTCGGCCACCGCCGCACGGATGGCAGGATCCGCCTTCGGAGCTGTGAAAAGACCCATGACAAAGGCCTTGATGTAATAAGCAGTGCCACCGGATATCACAGGCAAGGATCCCCCGGCACTGGCTTTACGGCAGGCATCATCTGCCAGGGCGACGAAATCGCCAACGGAAAAAGTTTCATCCGGACTACGAAGATTGATCAACTCATGGGGAAGCCGTGCGAGCAGCCCGGCCTCCGGTTTGGCCGAACCGATATCCATCCCACGGTACACCTGGGCTGAATCGGCGGAAACAACAACGACCGGCCTTCTGAAGGGCCGGTCGCTATCAAGGAAAAGTTTTTCCAGCATCGCCGTCTTGCCGCAGGCTGTAGGGCCGAACAGCGCGACGACCTTATTCGAAACGGTATTCAATCTGCTTGGTAAAGACCTGCTTCATGGCCAGTGAGACCACCTTGCCATTGTTGGCTTCTACCTCAGGTGTCTTGAGGACGGCCAACTGGTAGGCCCGGCGGATCACCGCTACATTGAACTCGTAGGCGTTTCCATCATATTCGATAAGATCTTCCAAAGGCATGCTCATGCAGTTTCTCCATTCATGGTCCGCTCGGGTTTGTCGGATGGCGGTATGCCGCCGATTCCCAAGGTATCATCTATACGGGCAATGATCCTGTCCGCTACCGCACTGATCTCGTCATGGTCTGTGCCGGACAACCCTGCGCTGATGGAATTCTCGACCCGCTCCCTGAACAACTCATCGACGATATAGACCCCGGCAAGGATTGCGGCCTTGAGCGGGTCATCCACACGCGATGAACTGCTTACCTTGTCGACTTTGGTTCCCAGATACGCAAGTATGGATTCCAC
>JAVEXH010000494.1:0-2535 GCA_034004175.1 Spirochaetia bacterium | reverse complement strand
GAAGGCGAGAGCTACATAGTGCGCAAGCGCTACGAGTTCAAGCCCCGGGAATACATGTTCAAGCTGTCCATCACCGTGGAGAACTCCCAACCGGCGGCACTTGCTGTAGGGGATGGTACTTATGCGTACACCCTGGCTCTCGGGCCCCAGATCGGGCCCCGGTATAGCCACCTGCCGAAAAACGCCGACTGGCGCAAGATAATTGTCTTTGAAGGTACCAAACGCAAGGAAATACGGCCCAAGAACGGCTCGCAGACCTTTGCCACCGATACCAAGTGGGCTGCCCTGGCCGGCAAGTACTTTGCCATCATAGCCATACCGGAGACTACCAGGTACGACAGTACCTTTACCAACCAGGCGGTGGACGGGTACCCGGTAACTACCTCCATGGCCTTCAGCAGGCCACCCATCACCGCCAGTTCACAGACCGATGTCTTCTATATCTATGCTGGTCCGAAGAGTTCCAAGGTGCTTACCCGCTATGACGACCCGCAGGAAAACGCCTGGCGCCGTGTCGGTGACCAGATAGAGGATGTGATAGAGGGCGGCAACATGCTGGGTTGGCTTGAAGCCATACTCAAGTGGATGCTTACCTTCTTCTATGGCCTGGTAGGAAACTTCGGCGTGGCCATCATACTGGTTACCATCCTGGTGCGTATCGTCATGTTCCCCCTGACCTTCAAGGGAAGCATGTCCACTGCCAGAATGGCCGAACTGCAGCCAAGGATCCAGGAACTGCAGGCCAAGCACAAGGGCAACCCCACCAAGCTGAACCAGGAGATGGCGGAGTTCTACAAGAAGGAAGGCTACAACCCCCTGTCGGGCTGCCTTCCGATGCTTATCCAGTTTCCCATCTTCATAGCCATGTACGCCCTGTTCAACAACCATTTTGACCTGCGCGGCGCATCCTTCATACCCGGGTGGATAAACGACCTGTCCCTGCCCGAGGCTGTGTATACCTTCCCGACCATAAACCTGGTCATCTGGCGTGTATCGGCCATCCGCATACTGCCGATCCTGTACGTTGCAAGCCAGTTGCTGTACGGACGTTTCATGCAGCAGCCGACCAGCGGAGGACAGAGTGCGGGCCAGATGAAGTTCATGATGTACGGCATGCCCATCATGTTCTTCTTCATCCTGTACGATATGCCCTCTGGACTCCTGGTGTACTGGATCGCGGCAAACATCCTGACCATAGGCCAGCAAGTGGTTATCAACAAGGTTATCCACAAGAAGAAACTGGCCGCGGCCGCCTTGGCTCCGCAAGCGCCCCAGAACAGCAAGATTGTCCCCATAAAGGGCGGCAAAGGCGGCGGGAAAGGCCGTAAATAAGCAGAATCCTCTCTCTTTATAGGAGATCCAATATGGAATACGAATTCGAAGGCCGGACAGAAGAAGAGGCCATCGAGCTCGCCGCCCGTGAACTCGGGCTGGCGCGCGACGAATTCGACGTAGAGATCCTGGAATCGCAACGCGGGGGCTTCCTGAAGAAGGGTAAGACCCGCATCAAGGTGCACACCAGGAGTCTCGCCGGAAACGCCACCGGCAACTATCCTGGCCAGGAACGCTACGGCAGCCCTGGCGGAGCTGGCTCCGGCCACCAGTCTACCGCAGGTATGAACGGGAACGGCAACGGTGGCAGCAACCGTGCTGCTGGTGTTGGCCCCAAAGGCGCGGGCCCGGCCGACGACGTGGAAGAAAAGCTGCTGGAATTCGTGCGCACCGTGGTGGAGCACATGGGCTACAACTGCAAGACCAGCATACTGTTCCGGGAGGAACTGAAGCTGGGCATCAGGATAGAGAGCAGCAGTGCCGCCATCCTGATAGGCAAGAAAGGCAAGAACCTGGATGCCATCCAGCTCCTGGCCAACGTCTATGCCGGCAAACTGGGCCGCGAAGACCTGCGGGTCATCATCGATTCGGAGAACTACCGTATACGCCGGGAGGAATCCATCGTTCGCATGGCCTACGAAACCGCCGAGCGTGTGCGCCAGTCCCGCAACTCCGTGCTGCTTGAGCCCATGAACCCCTTCGAGCGCCGTATCGTGCACACCACCCTGAACGACATCGTGGACATCGAGACCAAGAGCGAAGGCGAAGGCCTGTACAAGCAGGTCAGGGTACTTCTGAAAGGCCGCAGCCGGTAGGCAGAAAGCCCAGGATCGACGCTACTACACAGCAGGCCGCTCCCATAGGGGGCGGCTTGTTGCATTTCAAGAAGCTTGACAATAAAGCAGTGTACACATAAACTGTGTAAAGAGGTGGGCATGAAGAATATTACACTTTCCATCGACGAGAGTATCCTGCAGGCTGGTCGTGACTATGCCCGCAGCCACAATATGTCATTCAATGTACTGGTAAGGCGACTGATAGAACAAACGGTTGTTCCCAGGAAACAACGATGGCTGGATGATACCTTTTCTTTGATGGATAACTTGAATGTATCTTCCGAGGGAAATAAATGGACCAGGGAAGAGTTGTACCGTGTCTAAAATATTCATAGATACAAATATCCTTGTATATTCCATTGATCAA
>JAVEXH010000493.1:0-2540 GCA_034004175.1 Spirochaetia bacterium | reverse complement strand
AACGCAGTCAAGTCAATCTAGGGACAGTACCATGGCAACTGGGACTTCCATGTGGTCAAGACCGGCGACAAGCTGCCGGTCGGCATCGGCAAGGACCTGGTTTTCATAGAGGCTCCCATGCACCACTGGCCGGATTCCATGTTCAGCTATCTGACCGGGGATGCCATCCTGTTCTCCAATGACGCCTTTGGCCAGCACTATGCCTCTGAGCATATGTTCAATGACCTTGTCGACCAGGATGAGCTCTGGGAGGAATGCGTCAAGTATTACGCCAATATCCTTACTCCGTTCAACGCTTTGGTGAAGGCCAAAATCGAGCAGGTTGTGGGTCTTGGTTTACCGGTGAACATGATAGCCACCAGTCATGGCATCATCTGGCGCAAGGATCCGCTGCAGATTGTGAACAAGTACATGGAATGGGCCCAGAACTACAAGGAAGACCGCATCACCATCGTGTACGACTCCATGTGGGGTGCCACACGGCGCATAGCCGAGGAGATAGGTAAGGGTGTGATTGAGGCCTCTCCGGGTACCGATGTGCGCCTGTACAATGTGGCCATACGGGACAAGAACGACGCCATAACCGACGTCTTCAAGTCCAGAGCCATCGCGGTAGGTTCCCCGACGGTGAACAAGGGCATACTTTCAGGCATTGCCGGGGTCCTGGAAGAGATCAAAGGGCTGCAATTCAAAGGAAAGAAGGCAGTGTCCTTCGGCTCGTATGGTTGGTCCGGGGAAGGAAACAAGGTCCTGAACGCAATTCTGAAGGACTCGGGTTTCGAGCTTGTGGACGATGGCTTCAAGGCGGTGTACCGGCCGGATGAAGATATTCTGGCTCAGGCAAGGGCCTATGGAGCCAAACTGGCCAAGGCTTAGGAAGCCCGGCTTGCCGGCCTTGTGCCTGCAGGCAGGGCCAGAGTCCCTCAGCTTGATTCAGGAGGCGGCAACGCGGACAGAGACCGTGTTGCCGTTTCTTGTTTCTCGGTATAGAATTTTAATCAATATTTAATTACTTGATCGTTCTGACTTTTCTTTGCCCCCCCCCTGATTCCCCCCTGTATTACCAGAAAAATCTTGACAAGCCCCGCAATTTGGGCAGACACTGTCAGACGGACGGAGGCTCTGGGCTTCTGCTGGAATACGGGAAGAAGAGAAAAGGAGAACGGATCATGAGATTGAAGAATGTGCTTATCGCATCATTGCTCATCCTTGCACTTGGCATGTCTGCCTTTGCTGCAGGGCAGGAAGAAGCGGCTGGCGATGTAATCAAGGTGGGCTGGCTCGGCGCGCTCACTGGCGACCAGGCTGTATGGGGCAACAACGAGTTCAATACCGTCAAGATGCTCTTCGAGGAATACAACGCCAAGGGTGGCATCCAGGTAGCCGGCAAGGCTTACAAACTTGAAGCCATTGGCTACGACAGCAAGGGTGATGCCCAGGAAGCGGTCAACGTGACCAGGCGCCTGACCAGCCAGGACAAGGTTTCCGCCATCCTCGGCCCCAATGCTTCCGGCAACGCCATCCCCATGGCTCCGATACTCGAGCAGGCCAAGGTTCCCGGCATTGCCACCGTGGCTACCAACCCCAAGGTTACCGTACTTGATGGTCAGCTCAAGCCATACAACTTCCGCGTCTGTTTCATTGATCCCTACCAGGGTGCCGTAGCAGCCGGTTATGCCTTTGATGTGCTCAAGGCCCGCAAGGCTGCCATCCTCTATGATGTATCCGATGATTATTCCCAGGGACTCAGGGAATTCTTCATCCAGAACTTCCAGAAGAGCGGCGGAACCATAGTAGCCGACGAGGCTTTCAAGTTCGGTGATGTAGACTTCCGGCCCCAGCTGTCCAAGATCAAGGCAGCCAATCCTGATGTGATCTTCATGCCCTATTTCTTCAAGGAAGTAGCCCTTTCAGCCAACCAGGCCAGGGAACTCGGCATGACCCAGGTAATGATGGGTGGCGACGGGTGGCCGAGCGACCAGCTCATTTCCATGGGCGGCGCAGCTGTCGAAGGTTCATACTTCGTGAACCACCTTGACTACGACGATCCGGACGTACAGGACTACAAGGCCCGCTACCGCGCCAAGTATGGTGTGGAGACAGAGCTCAATGGTTACCTGGTGCATGACGCCGTCCTGCTCCTGGTTGCAGCCATCCAGAAGGCCGGAGCCATCGACGGTGAATCCATTGCCAAGGCCATTCCAGAGGTTGAAGTAAAGGGCATCACCGGTCGCATCAAGATCAGCCCCGAGACCCACAACCCCGAAGGCAAGGATGCTGCCATCATCAAGATCATCAACGGCCAGTACGTCTTCCAGCAGAAGTACGCAGCGAAGTAAGCTTCCCAGGCAGCGTGGTTTGCACCGCGCTGCCTGATCTGTACTCAGGCGTCCGTGGGGTTCAGCCTTTGCGGACGTCTTGGCGTCGCGGACTTCAGTGTCGCAGGCGAACGCTGGTGTTACAGAACGCCACCATTATACGCGGACGCCAGCGACCGCGACGCTTCCGTTTCCGGGAATCCCCGGGAGGATGCGCAGGCA
>JAVEXH010000492.1:0-2560 GCA_034004175.1 Spirochaetia bacterium | reverse complement strand
CCTTGTAGTACTTGGCAGCACCGGGATGCAGGGGAACCTGTACGGTCTTGCCGGCGGTCTTGGGATCGAAGACCTTGTAGCCAGCGCCGAACTGCAGCAGGAAGTCCTTGTTCTCGTTCAGGATCTTGGTGATGGTGTAGACCACGTTCTCGGGCACATTGGGGTGAACCAGGAGCTCGGTGGAGTGGCAAAGGGTCTGAACGGGATTGTCGATGCCAGGGTAGGTGCCGCCGGGGATGATCGTCAGACCGGATTCCTTGGCAACCGTGCCGTAGGTGGTGGCGCAGAAGTCGATGGCTTCATCGGAAACAGCCATGAGTACAGAGGGACGGCCCATGGTCATTTCGGTCATGATGGCGCCCGGGAGGCCAAGGGTCGCAAAGGCGTAGTCCACATGGCGGTCCTTGAACAGACTGGGGATGTCGCCATAGACGGCCTGCATGACGGTTCCGCCATTGGCCTTGATCATGTCATAGGATACGCCATAGTAGTCCAGCAGGAAGGAGGTCATCACATAGTCGGAGGTTCCGGTCATGGGTGCGCCGACTTTTACTTTTTCGCCGGCCTTGATCTTGGCAACCAGCTCTTCGAACTTGGTTACGCCCTGGTCCTTGGCAGCAAGGAAGTGGTAGTAGTCCACTGCCATGGTGCCAGCATAGGCGTTGATGTTCTTGAAGGGCTTGTCGTAGATGGGAGCCGTGCCATTGAAGGCTGCCTTGTCCACATATCCCACGCCCCAGGCAAAATCGGCATCGCCATTGCTCAGCTGTGAAGGGTTGGCCACGCCGCCACCGGGAATAACCTTGATGGTGATCTTGGGTTCTTTCTCGTTGATAAGCCGTGCAAATCCACCGGCCATGGTATACCAGCCGCCGCCCATACCACCAGCTACCCAGGTATAGGTTGCCGCTTTGATCTCGTCAGTAGCTGCTGCAGGGGCTGCAGTCTCCGCTTCGCCTGCGGCAAATGCAGATCCAACCGCTACGCATAGAACGATCAGCAGTGTGATCGCCTTCCTGAACTTTTCCATAAGAGCCTCCTCATAGAATTGCCGCCACTCATCAGCGGATGAGTAATGGTAGGACACATTCAGGCAACTGTCAACAATAAAAAAGAAAAAGCGGTAAATTTGTCAGGATTCTTGTCTCTGTCAGAAAATTTCGAGGCGCACCAATGGAAGGGCCGCCCGCATTGAAGCAGACGGCCCCGTATCATCAGCTACCCTTCCGTCCAGCTCCGGTCGGGTTCAGGAATCCGGTACACCAGCGGTTTCAGCGGTTGTACAAAGCCACAAGGGCTGCGCCTATGGCCTGGGACAATTCACCCAGGCTGGCTGCCGAATATTTGATCTTGCTCTGCTGGGCAGGCCACAGGTAGGGCCGGGCCGTAGCTTCCACTATGTCTAGGTACCTCTTGCGGAATGCTTCGGTGGTGCTCTCCGGATCCATAAGGCCGCCGCCAATGACCACAAACTCCGGATCAAGGGCCATGGCCAGGTTGGCCACATGGATACCCATCACCTTGGCCTGGAAGTCAAAGATATCCAGAGCCAAGGCGTCACCCTTCTGGGCCAGGGTGCGAAGGGAGAAGACCTTTTCCTTTACCGGCTGGTCGGAAGCAGCCAAAGGATGGTCAGGGTGCTTCCTGAGCATGTAGGTAAAAAGCTGGGGCAGCCCCGCGATGGCAGTGTATGATTCAACGCAGCCCCAGTCACGGCCACAACCACAGGTAAAGGTCGGGATATCCCCCAGCAACTGCAGGGGAACCGGCATGTGGCCGGCTTCCATGCCCGTCAGACATTCGCCATCCAGAGGCAGGCCGCGCTCGTCTATGAAGGCAGCGCCAAGCCCGGAACCGGGTGCCAGCATGATCACGGTGCCCTTGCCGCTGCCCCGGACCTTCTGCGCCTCGGCCACGCCGCCGTAGTTGCCGTCGTTGCCTACGGTTACCTTTATCGGGTGACCTGCCACCGCAGTCAGCCTGGCGGCATAATCAGCCCCTACATTCCAGCCATCCAGATTCTTGGGCAGATTGGCTGCCTCCCCAAGCACCCCTGGTGCCAGGAAGGGGCCGGGAATGGACAGGCCCACCCCGCCGACATGCTGCCAGCCCAGGCCATTCTCGCCCAGATAGGTCTCAGCTGCCGCAATCCATCCGGACAGGATGGCATCCTTGCCCTTCTGGGCATCAGTGGGCTTCTGTGACAGCTTGAGGGAGATAGGGCTGCCGTCCATCCGGACACCCCCTACCTTGCTGGTGGTGGCTCCGCTGTCGGTACCAATAAAAACCATGTCTTCATCACGCATGGGATCTCCTAAAAATGGGGACTGTCCCTATTGTATCCTAAGAGCGGGTTTCGGGGAATCGGCCCAGGCTATGAAACCGCCGGGTTTTGCGCTACCATTCCTGCATGAAAAGCATCGCAGTGGTCACCGACCATGCCAAGAATCCGGTCGGCTTCTTCCTTAAGGAGAACCTGGAGACCGTGCTCGGCGGCCTTGCCGAGGTACACAACCACTACCTGGACAGGCAGACCGGGGACTTCAGGATAGCCGAGGAT
>JAVEXH010000491.1:0-2568 GCA_034004175.1 Spirochaetia bacterium | reverse complement strand
GATGTCCATCTCCTCGGGGTCGCTGCGTTCGGAGAGGCTGGTGAAGCCCTTCATATCTGCAAACAGTACGGTAACCGTGCGGCGCTCGCCTTCCTTGAGGGTTTCACCTTCTTTCAGGTACAGGTCGTCCTTGAGCACTATGGAATCATCATATCCTTTGCCCGAGCCGCTTTTATCGATATCCGACATGGAATTACTCTAAACCGCGAGGGGACATGGCGCAAGGGAAAAACCGGGTATGCAAAAAAGGGAGGTCTACAGCCAACCATCAATGCACAACAAAAAAAGCTGTTTATGATATACAATCCACACCACAGACCGGAATGTGCCACCGTTCCTCAGCGACGGTGTCCAGACCAGCCACAAGGAGCCCACAAACCATGAAAGCCGTCGTCATAGAAGCCTTTGCCCAGCCCATGCAGATCCAGACCGTACCCGATCCAGCCCCCCGGGATGGCGGGGTGGTCATCCAGGTGAAGGCCACCGGCCTGTGCCGCAGCGACTGGCATGCATGGATGGGGCACGACACGGACATAGTCCTGCCCCACGTACCCGGCCATGAACTGGCGGGGGTGATAGTAGCCCTGGGTAAAGGCGTCAGCCGATGGAAGCTTGGCCAGCGCGTAACCGCACCCTTTGTCTGCGCCTGCGGCGGCTGCCCCCAGTGCGCCTCGGGAAACCAGCAGGTCTGCGACCACCAGTCCCAGCCCGGCTTTACCCACTGGGGCTCCTTTGCCGAGTATGTAACCCTGAACCATGCGGATGTGAACCTGGTTGAGTTACCCGAAAGCATAGATGATGTGACAGCCGCCAGCCTGGGTTGCCGCTTTGTCACCTCCTTCAGGGCCATGGTCGACCAGGCCAGGGTATCAGCTGGCCAATGGGTAGCTGTCCACGGCTGCGGTGGCGTGGGTCTTTCGGCCATCATGATAGCCCATGCCCAGGGCGCACACGTAATCGCCGTCGACATCGCCCCTGACAAACTGGCCCTGGCAAAATCCCTGGGTGCCTGTGCCACCGTAAATGCCAGGGAAACCGATGTGGTCCAGACAATAAAGGAACTGAGCGGCGGCGGTGCCCATGCCTCGATTGACGCCCTGGGCAGCCCGGTCACCTGCTTCAACTCCATAGCCTGCCTGCGCAAACGGGGACGGCATGTGCAGGTAGGACTGATGCTCGGTGACCATCACCACCCTGCCATCCCCATGGACCAGGTCATAGCCAAGGAACTGGAGATATTCGGCAGCCACGGCATGCAGGCCCACCGCTACCCCGCCATGCTTGGCATGATACATGCCGGCACCCTTGACCCACGCAAGCTGATCGGCAAAACCATCAGCCTTGCCGATGCCCCGGCCGAACTCGCCGACATGGACAGTTTCAAGGGCACCGGCGTAACGGTGATAGACCGTTTCAGCTGACCGCCAGGGACAGACCCCCTCCTCAAAGCAACTCGAAGGGCTAGTCCCCTCATTCCGGAATGTAGGCCACCTTCATGGATGCAAACAACTGCAGCGCCGTGTCGATACCCTCAAGCCCGGGTCTCATGGTACCGTCGGAGCCATCCACAGAACCAGTACCAACCGGCACGAAGCTGGCTTCGTCTGCCGCACCACCTATGGTCAACTCTGCCGCATAGATCAGCGACGGTTGGCCATTAACCCCGGCATTGTCCTTGGTGTAGGTGCTGTTCCAGTCATAGGACCGATTGGTTTCAAGTTTGACAATGTAGCTTCCCGCAGGCAGCCTGGCGGCCAGATCATTCCCGTATGCAACAGTCGAGCCCACTGTAGTCGGTGAAGATACCCCGTCGACCCCGGCACGCTTCAATGCCGACCAGACAGGCAGAGCCTCGGGCCTACCCTCTTTCGGAGCGGCTCTGTAGTCCCGGGTTACCGCAAGCTCGGTCACATACAGGGTGTCCACAAAGCTGCCATCGGGTTTTTCAAGCCAGACCGCCACCTGGGGCCAGACTGTGTACTTGAACAGGAACACCTTCATGTCCTTGGCATATTCCGGACCCGGCTGCAGGCTCAGCTCGAAACGGGTACCCGACCGGGCTCCAGGTTTGGGTCCGGTTGCCTGCTCAGGGCCTCCGGCACAGCCAGCCAGCCAGCTGAGGGCGATCAGTGCCACAACCAGCAGCCCCCTGCGTTTTTGCATGTTCTTTCCATCTTCGTTCATCTTGATCTCCTTGAATGTTGTCACTTCCTACATTATACTGATCAGTGTTGGCAGTGTCAACATAAACAGCCCGAAAACTGTCGCCACTATCAAAGTGCAAGGCAAGTGCCAGCCCTTTGACCGGATAATGACGGAGGCTATAGAATGGAAATGCTGATCAAAGCACCACAATCAAAGACTGGAGGCCTGCGCTGAAACCTACCGACACCTACCACCACGGCCACCTGCGTGAGGAACTCCTGCGGCTTGGTCTTGAGTCTCTGGAGACCGAAGGCGCCCAGCTGCTCAGCCTGCGCTCCCTTTCCGAGCGGGCAGGCGTCTCCAAGACCGCCCCCTACCGGCACTTCAAGGACAAGGATGCCTTTCTGGGCGCTTTGGCAGATG
>JAVEXH010000490.1:0-2576 GCA_034004175.1 Spirochaetia bacterium | reverse complement strand
TCTTCCCAACAGGGCCCTATGCACCGACCGCCTCCAGACAGCCATCAAACAAGCAGAGCGCGATCATGAAATGATCGCAGTCATGTACATCGATCTGGATCATTTCAAGTTCATCAACACAACCTATGGCTATCATCTCGGGGACAACATCCTGCAGATAGTGGCCGACCGTCTTGTTTCAAGCCTGCGCAAGGGGGACACCGTAGCCAGGGTGGCCGCTGATGATTTCCTGGTGATCATTCCACGCCTGTCCAGGGAAGAATTTGCCATTTCCGGCGCCGAAACCATCATGAAGGCCATACGGCAGCCTATCCTTCTGGAAGGCAGGGAAGTTTATCTGGATGCCTCCATCGGCATAAGCTTCTATCCCAATGACGGCGACAGCGCAGACAGCATCATAGGAGCTGCCAATGTAGCCCTGAACCGGGCCAAGGAAACAGGCTCCGGCACCTTCCACATCTTCACCCAGGCGCTGAATACCAGGATCAGCAAGCGACTGAGCATGGACAGCCGCCTGCGCAAAGCTGTGGAGAAGGAAGCATTCACCGTTTATTATCAACCCAGGGTCAATGCCACCACCCTCAAGGTGGAAAGCATGGAAGCCCTTGTCAGATGGGTGGATGAAGATAGTGCGATCATCCAGCCGGGTGACTTCATAAGCTTGGCAGAGGAAAATGGCCTCATTGTTCCGATAGGTGAATGGGTCCTTAACAAGGCTTTGTCCGACCTGCACCGCTGGCAACAGCTGGACCCATTTCTCAAGGTTTCAGTCAACCTTTCGGCTCGGCAATTCCGTCTGCCTGACCTTGAATCCCGGATTGTCAGCGCCATAGATTCCTCAGGTGTGCCGGCTGACAGCCTTGAACTTGAAATCACCGAAAGCCTGGCCATGGCCGATGTGAGCCATTCCACTTCCATACTC
Organism: Spirochaetia bacterium; assembly: GCA_034004175.1. GTDB lineage: Bacteria > Spirochaetota > Spirochaetia > Treponematales > UBA12059 > MIBM01. The sequence continues at coordinate 1,654 of JAVEXH010000490.1, read as the reverse complement.
ACATCGCTGAACAAACGGGGTGTAAGCTTCAGCCTTGATGATTTCGGAACCGGTTACTCTTCCCTCTATTATCTGCACCACCTTCCCATACAATGGCTCAAGATAGACCAGACCTTTGTCAGGGAGATACGCTCTCCTGCAGAGTCCCAGGGAAATGCCATAGTTACCACCATCATAGAAATGGCCAGGAACCTGGGCCTGCGCACCATTGCCGAAGGCTGTGAAACCACCGAGCAGCACGAGTTCCTGAGCCGGCATGGCTGTGAACAGATCCAGGGGTATCTCTTCTCCAGACCAGTGCCAGCAAAGGACTTTGAACGCCTCATAGGCACCAACCTGGGGGCAAGGACCTGAATCCGGAGTACCCCTTCAGTGTGGCTTCCATAGTCCACCTGGACCAGACCACCAGCACCATGGATGAAGCCAGAAAACTGTCAGCCACCCAAGCCTACGGAGCGGTAATGGCGGAGTCCCAGACGGCCGGTAGGGGCAGGATACCCGGCAGGAGCTGGGATACAAGACCCGGGCAGGCCTTGCTGGCAACCATCTGGTTCCCACGCACTGCCTTGCAGAATCCTGCAACGCCGCGGATCATGGCAGGAGACGATACAACAGCACAACCGGAGCCTCCGGTGTCACTGATGGCCGGGCTGGCAGTGGCCAAAGCCTGCCTGTTCTGGGCCAGCTCCTCCGACAGGCTTTTCAGGAACGGACTTTCCGTAAAATGGCCGAATGATGTGCTGTGCGGAAGCAACAAGCTTGCCGGCATCTTGTGCGAGGCAACCAGCAGCACGATCATGGCTGGTATTGGTATAAATTGTTCACAACCCAGCTTTACCGGCACGTACCGGACCGGGCCCACATCCATACTGATGGAAACCGGTCAGACACCGGACCGCCACCTTCTGCTGACCTTGATCCTGGATGAGCTATGGACCCTCATCGCCGGGCGCACGGGATGGCGGGAAGAGCTTGACCATCTGCTTGCCTGGAAAGGAAAAACCGTGGACTTCAGGAGCGGCTTGGCCGAAGGACACCCAATACGGGGAGTCCTGGCAGGCATAGCGGATGACGGTGCCATCATTCTTGATATCAAGGGTTCCCGCCAATGGTTCCATTCAGGAGAACTCAGTCCTGTTATTGACGAGTACCGCTAGGCATAGTAAGGTTCTTCCGTGTATCGGCAATAAACCCGATGTGCGGAAAAGGATCATATGAGCGACGACGCCCCAGCTGCCAATTTTCTGGAAAAGCTTCTGGGCCTTTTCGGAATGAACGACCCGGATGCAGAGAAAAAACGGATCGTAAAGGCCATTGGCAAAGACCTGAGCAGGTCCCGGTATCGTTTCTACAAGCCCAAAACCCAGGAAGCCCAGCCAGGCTTGGCAAAATTCTTCTACGAGACCTACAAGATAGTAGCCCCAGCCCAGGTTCTTCTGAGCAACGCCTCCCAGAGCGGGGTTCTTCGTTCATTTGTCATAGAAAGCTTTCTGACCAAGGAACAAAGAGCCATTTCAGAGCGGCTTACCGAGTCATACATCCAGGGAAAAGCCGCCACCATGTCGGTGAAACAACTGCAGGAAATACTCAAGCAGGATATGATAAGCTTTTTCTCGGTCTTCGATGCCGAGAAATCCACCCAGATAGACAATTC
>JAVEXH010000047.1:0-11653 GCA_034004175.1 Spirochaetia bacterium | reverse complement strand
GGTGGGGTCATCCGCCCGCTTCTTGAGCGCCTTGGTGCTGATACTGATGAACTGGAGCGGGAGCTTGATGATTCCCTGGCCAGGAAGCCCAAGGTATTCGGCAATGTAGCGCAGGTGTATCTGGCACCCCAGGCTGCCAAGGTGCTTGCCAAGGCTGAATCAGAAGCCTCTGCACTGAAGGACGAGTATGTAGCCGGAGAGCACATTTTCCTGGCCATGCTTGGCGACGAAGGACCCGTGGGCAACCTGCTCAAGAGGTTAGGCATAACCCGTACGGGTGTTCTTGAAGCACTCAGAAATGTGCGGGGCAACCGCAGGGTAGAAGACCAGTCGTCGGATGGCCAGTATCGCAGCCTTGAGAAATATTGCCGTGATCTTACCACTCTTGCCAGGCGGGAGAAGCTTGACCCTGTCATAGGCAGGGACGAGGAGATCCGCCGGGTAATGCAGGTGCTTGCCAGGCGGACCAAGAACAATCCGGTGCTCATAGGTGAGCCGGGGGTAGGCAAAACGGCCATAGTGGAGGGGCTTGCCCGTCGCATTGTAGCCGGGGATGTGCCCGACAGCCTGAAGGGGAAAAAATTGCTGGCTCTTGACCTCGGAGCCTTGGTTGCCGGTGCCAAGTTCCGTGGCGAGTTCGAGGAACGGCTGAAGGCTGTAATCGAGGAAGTGCAGAAATCGGATGGGCAGATCATCCTGTTCATTGACGAACTGCATACCCTCGTGGGTGCAGGTGCGGCAGAAGGAGCCATGGATGCATCCAATCTTCTGAAGCCTGCTTTGGCTCGGGGAGAACTTCGGGCGGTTGGTGCCACAACTCTTGATGAGTACCGCAAGCATATCGAGAAGGATGCTGCCCTTGAGCGGCGCTTCCAGCCCGTAATGTGTGTAGAACCGAGTGTAGAAGACTCCATTGCCATACTGCGTGGCCTCAAAGAACGCTATGAGGTACATCATGGGGTGCGCATCATGGATGAGGCACTGATAGCGGCGGCGGTTCTGTCAGACCGCTATATCACCAGCCGCTTCCTTCCTGATAAGGCCATAGACCTGGTGGACGAGGCTGCGAGCCGCATCAAGATGGAGATAGAGAGCCAACCGACAGACCTGGATCAGATAGAGCGGCGGATACTACAGTTGACCATCGAGAAACAGGCTCTGTCCAAGGAAGATGACTCCGCCAGCAAAGAACGTCTTGTCAAACTTGAAAAAGAACTGGGAGAACTCAGTTCCCGTCGTGACGCCATGCGTCTGCAATGGAAAAACGAGAAGGAACGGATCGGCATATCCCGCAAGCTGAAGGAAGACATAGAACAGCTCAAGCTGGATGAGCAGCGTTACGAGCGGGAAGGCAACCTGGCCAAGGCTGCGGAGATCAAGTACAGCAAACTGCTGGAAGCCCAGAAAATGCTGGATGAGGCTACCGTCGCAGCCAGAGAGTCCAGCTCACGCCTCCTGCGGGAGGAGGTTTCCGAAGAAGACATTGCCAGGGTTGTATCCACCTGGACAGGTATCCCTGTCTCCAAGATGCTGTCCAGCGAGACCCAGAAGTACCTGGAGCTTGAGACAACCCTGCGCAAGCGGGTGGTGGGCCAGGAGTTGGCAATAATGGCGGTTTCGGATGCCATCCGCCGCAACAGGACCGGCCTTTCCGACCCCAACCGGCCTCTGGGAAGCTTCCTGTTCGTTGGACCCACCGGAGTGGGCAAGACCGAACTGGCCAAGACCCTGGCTGAGTTCCTGTTCAGCGACGAGAAGTCCCTGACCCGCATAGATATGAGCGAATACATGGAGAAGCACTCGGTCAGCCGCCTCATCGGTGCCCCGCCCGGCTATGTGGGTTATGACGAAGGCGGCCAGCTTACCGAGGCTGTCAGGCGAAGGCCTTATTCAGTGGTGCTTTTCGACGAGATCGAGAAAGCCCACCCGGATGTTTTCAATGTACTCCTGCAGTTGCTTGATGACGGCCGCCTGACAGACGGCCAGGGTCGGACGGTGGATTTCAAGAATGCCATAGTAATCATGACCAGCAATCTTGGTTCGGATCTCATTCTTGATGCGGTGGATATGGACGCTGTGAGGGCCAGGATGCACGAGGTGCTCAAGACAGCCTTCAGGCCGGAGTTCCTGAACCGGGTGGACGAGACGGTCGTGTTCGAGCGGCTCAAGGAAACAGACATGGCGGGCATTGTGGACATACAGCTTGCCAGGCTTGAACGCCGTCTGGCGGATCGCAAGGTTTCGATAGAGCTGAGCGATGCCGCCAGGCTGCTCATAGCCCACGAAGGTTTTGACCCGCGCTTCGGCGCCCGGCCCCTCAAGCGGGTGGTCCAGAACGAGATACAGAATCCACTGGCCAAGCGGATACTCCAGGGAGATGTGAGGGAAGGCGATTGTATTGTCGTTGACGCGGTAGATGGCACCTTTAGTTTTTCGGTCCGCCGGAATGGGTAAGAAGTCGTATCCCTCTGTTGCCCTTGGTTTGACCGATACCCATGCGCATCTCGGTTATGTTGCCGAACGCCTCGGAGAAGCAGCCCTTGATGCCATTGATGAGGCGTACCGGGCATCTGGCGCCATGATCCTGGATCCCGGGGTAGACTACGACGATTTTCCGCGCCGACAATCCGCTTTCGGAAAGTTGCCGTATGTGTGGCTTGCCGCGGGTATCTGGCCGGATGCCGACTCCATGAAGGAAGTGGAGACCAGGGTCAGCTTTCTCGAGGAACAGGTTCGCTTGCCTGGCTGCGTAGCAGTGGGGGAGTGCGGCCTTGATTACCACTGGATGAATGGCACAGAACAGGAGCAAGCCAATCTTTTTACCGCTCAACTGGAGCTTGCACTGCGTTACAGCAAGCCTCTTCTGGTCCATACCCGGGAGGCTCATGTGGCTACCTTAGCCCTGGTAAAAGATGCCGCCGGTAAAATCCCGGTAGTGATACACTGTTTTGGTTATGATGTGGATGAAGCAAAAGCCTACCTGAAGGCGGGTTGTTACCTGTCCTTTGCAGGAAATATCACCTATAAAAATGCTGATGGGTTGCGCCGGGCTTGCCTGGAAACACCTGTTTCCCGGCTGCTGCTGGAGACCGATGCTCCCTACATGTGCCCGGAGCCGAGACGTGGCCGGCAAAGCAGTCCTCTGGACATAGGGCACACGTACGATTTTGTGGCAAGTTTGCGAAGGACGGATTCAGCTGCCCTGGCTGAGACCGTAAGCCTCAACGCACGGGAGCTGTTTGCTACCACGACGGGACTTAGAACGATAGTTTAAAGCTGGTCCTGCCTCGGTGCAGGCTGGTCCGGTTGTCTCTGGCTCCATAGGCAGCTATGAGTTCGACAGACTTGTCCTTCACCAGGCCGGAAGCAGGCAAGGCAATTTCCAGGGTTGTGAATTCGCCGGCTTCGGCAACAAACGCAACTTTCAGGAGTTTCTCCGCATTTACTGAATGACTCTTGCCCTTCCCGGTTTCTTCGGTGATTGTCTGGGTGGTACCGGCAACATACGCAAGCGCCATGAAGGTGCTATCCATTTTCTGTGAACCTGCGCCTATGGCAACCCAACCGGAGGTTTTCGCTTTCACGGCCAGATATAAAGTTGTCCCATCAGAGCTCAGGCTTGCAGCTACGGTGATATTTGCCTTGGTTTCTGTTCTGGCATATTCATTCGCTCCGAGCACACCGTCTGCTACAGAGGTCTGGGCCCAGACATTTGCAGCCACCATCAGCAGTAATAGGGCAATGCTTGCATTTTTCATGATGCCTCCCGGCCTGAAACTATCATGCATAGTCATGTGCGGGTCAAACAGGCTTTTTACGATCGCTTTGGAATGCGGATGGTGAAAGTGCTTCCTGATCCTTCTTCGGATTCAACCGAGAGGTTTCCTCCGTGGGCCTCAATGATGTTCTTGACGATCAAGAGACCGAGCCCTGTTCCTCCATGGCCGGAGGCTGAGTAGAATGGCTCGTAGATGCGGGACAGGATTTCCGGCCCCATGCCCTTGCCGCTATCCTGTACCCTTATTACGAGCTGACCAGATTCTTCTGTGGCATGAATGACCAAATATTTCCTGTCCGCCTCAACCAGAGCCTTCCGGGCATTGTCTGCAATGTTCAGGATTGCCCGGAGTATCCGGTCTTCGTCCACAAGCACGGGTTCGGTAGTGTCACACTTTATTTCAAGACGTGCACCCTCTGATTCCAGACGCTGACGTATGGTCTCCTCCACCTTGGACAGCAGTGACTGGGGGTGTACTATCGAGAAATCCAGCCGTATCTCACCCCGGGAGTAATCAAGGAACTCGGAAGCCAGCCGTTCCAGTTTGGTGGTTTCGGTTGTTATTGCCTGTATGGATCGTCTCAGGCGCCTTTCATCCTGCAGGTCAAGGAGCATGAGCTGGGCTTGACCTTTGATTATCGAGATGGGATTGCGGATATCGTGGAGGATCATGGAGGAGAATTTGCCCAGTGTAGACAGTCGTTCGTTGCGCAGTCGGTCAGTCTGCATCTCTTCCAGGTCTGCGTAAGCAGCTTCAAGTTCGTCGTTCCGGCGCCTTAGATCTTCAACAAAGACCTCGTTTGAGGTACGCACCAGGAAGGACATGGACATCATGACAGCGAGGGCTATGGATGAGTGTGTTTTGATGAGTTCGTGGAAGTCGTTACGGTACAGAAAGAGTACCCTGGTCGTATCCTTCGCTATTACTGTTGCTGATCGTGGCAGTTCATCTACAAGAGCCATTTCGCCAAAAAAATGACCAGGTCCATGGATGCCCAGAAGGTCAGGTTTCGGATCCGTGTAATTCTTCCAGACTTCAACCTGGCCATCAAGTACGATATAAAACCTGTCAGCCAGAGCACCCTCTACAAAGAGTACGTTGCCTGGAGGGAAAACCTCCTCATGGCAAACAGCCAGTACTGTCCTGATTTCGTCGTCTGTAAGGTTCTTGAAGAAAAAGACATTTTTGAGAAACCCGAAATACTCCATGACCATCTCCAATGAAAAGGCCTCCCTGGGGAGGGAGGCCCGTAGAATATCAGTTGATGCGGGGTTTGATCACCATCCGTCTGCCATATCATCGGGGTCCCTGTTGTCCTCGGCGAACAAGTCGGTTACAGCCCGGAGATCGTCCAGATAGATGTAGTATGAGCCAAAAGCCTCCATCGGATCACATTCGATCTTGAAACCGATGATCTTGAGACCCATCTGGTTGTTGTAATGGTAATTCCGCTGGATTATGCCAGTCCGGCCGTCAGGATTCTGGGGAGGAACCGCCACGGAAAGCTTTTTCCAGCCCTGGAAGTTCAGTTTGCCCATGGTAAGCTCAAACCGGTTGTTGAAGAAATCCTGTACAACGACCTTCAGGGTGTGGTTGTAGTTGCGTCCAACAGTCCAGACCGAAATGGTCTTGGTTATGCCTTCTATGGGAAGTGGCTTCTGCGCAATGATCTGGATCTGGTTGTGGCCACGTCTGAAAAAATCTGTCCTGATACCATACACGTACTGGTCAGCTATTTTGGGATCTATGCCCACATAGCGTTCTTCCGGCTTCGGTTCGTTCTCCTTGCCTGCAGGACCGCCCTGGAACAGTCTACCGGCTGCGATGCCCTCGTCAGGAGAGATATAAACGCCCCAGAATCCGGCTGCCTCGAACTTGTCTACCGAAACGGTCTGCAGTTTCTGCTGGGCGGTGTCTATGCCGATTGAGTTTGGATCGGGTGTCCCCACTGTAGCCTGGGCCATCACCGAGGCCACGATGGAGAACGCCAAAATGATGGCTATGATCTTTTTCATGGTCTCCCCTTAATTGGAATTATTGCTGCCCCAGAGCTCTTCAATAAGCTTCGGGTCGGACAGGCCGTCTCCGTCGAAGAGAACCTCGAACGTATCGGTCAATATCTTTAGTTGGTCGAAGTAAAAATAAATGGCTTTCTCATGGGATGGTGCTTCGGCCCGGACAGGAGCAGCTACTACTTCTGTAGGCCTGGTCCATATCCTGAACTTGACCAGTTGGAGATTTTCAGTTCTGGGAAGGTATTTCTTGGATTGCGGAATGTTGCTTGGTACACTTACCCTGAAATTCTTCCACCCAACGTGTGAAAGGTTGCCCATGGGAAGGGTATATACGATTCCCTTGTAGTCCCTGACAAATGCTTCCAGGTAATAGTCGTAGTTTCCTGACCATACCCAGAGGTCAATCATGCTTACCCTTCCGGGAAGGGGAAGTTCGATGGGAGCATAGGTCACATCTTCACCTTCACCCGACTTGGTACCCGGGATGATGTCTACCCAGTTGTATTCCTTGCGGTCGAACAGCATGGCTACACCCAAGCTGCGGATGTCTTCTTCGGTAGCGTTGCTCCCGAAGATGGCTTGCGGCCAGGTTTTTACCGAGGCTGTTTTGGGATAGCCTTCGGTGGCAAATTTACTCCCTATGACGAACCAGGGGTCTGCTTCCGGATCGTCGAAGGTCTGGATCACTTTGGATTCCAGGTTAACTGTGTGTTCGTCAGCGAAAAGACCTGTCGCCGCGAGCATGAATACGATGACGAAGGACAGGCTCATCGCCTTTACGACGCGCTGTTTCATCCGGATAACTCCTTGCAATGCCCATTATGAATGTTCCACGAGCTGTGGAACGAATTATATTTTTAACAACTGCCTTTGTCAAACAAAAACCGGGGCGATTCGACACGGATGCGACGCTCCCGGCGTCAAGTGTACCATATTTACAGGATTTGGATAAATAATTTCCAAATATAGTGGTAGTCATCGTTCGAGGAGTCTCCAGATTCCGCTGATTGAAGCAGATGTTGATGCATAAAGTCTGTTGACAAGCAACTTCAGACTACTGTCGAGGTCCCAGACAAGCATGGCATCCACTGCCGGATCTATCAGGCCTCCGAAAGCTGATTCCATTAATACGAAGGAATTTCCGGGTAAAACTTCCCTTGCCCACCGTGCTGCGTCCTTTCCCGGCACGGCAATGTATGCTTGACGTATGTCAAGTGACTTCAGCCTGTTGACCGTGGCAGTTGGCCATGGCGTAACAATATTTTCTATTATCGGCTTGTTTCCAGGCTTTGCAGCGAGATAAGAGTCGGTAAAACGCTGGATGGCCTCTTCTGATCCATTCATGAAGATGGCAACGCATAGGGCGTCCGGTGGCAGGGTCGGGTCCTTGCCAGCGAGTATTGTACCAGCCATTCCGGCCGCATCGGCTGATGAGAAAACGGCGCTGTACAAGCCTTCACGGGGGGCAGACGCGGTGCCACCGGCATACACAAGCCTGATAGCGGGAGATGAATCCAGAATGCGGTCCAGTTCCGGTGCAAGCAGGGGAGACAGGAACAATACGGCAGGTTTTTCTGCCGCGATTGCCGAGTACAGGGTTCCGGATGCATCGAACGGCAGGGTTATGGTTGAACGGCCATATCGGCCGATGGTAGCTGCGACCTCGGGTGCCAGTACTGGAAGCACCGGATCCAGTATCACCAGGCTACCTGCCATTCCTCTGGTGCATGAGACCATCGACAGGAGCAAGACCAGAACGACCATCATCGAACCATTCTGCAGTTTTGATTTTCCGGATGTTTCTTTCATCACAAGCCTATAGTAGTGGCTGGCAGGTCGGCAGGCAATACATGGCAGCCCACGGGTACCTTGACGGTATCTTCCCCCGGCTCTAGACTCAGAGCCGGGGCGCTTGCATAGCGCCAGGTGCAGATCCAGAATGTCTTGCCAAGGAGCGATTATGACCAGTTATAAGGAACTTGGGCTGTCCAATACCGTGGACCTCTTCAAGAAAGCCGTAGACGGTGGCTATGCCATCCCTGCCTATAATTTCAACAACATGGAACAGATGCAAGCTATCATCCAGGCCTGCGTGGAGACGCGCAGCCCTGTCATCCTGCAGGTATCATCAGGTGCAAGGAAGTATGCCAACGCCAACCTCCTGCGCAACATGGCGCGTGGTGCTGTTGAATATGCCAAAGAACTGGGGTATGAAATCCCCATCGTCCTGCATCTTGACCATGGTGACAGCTTTGAACTGTGCGTGGATTGCATAGAGAACGGGTTCTCCAGTGTCATGATCGATGGTTCCCACCTTCCGTATGACGAGAACGTGGCATTGACCAGAAAAGTCTGCGAGTATGCTCATTCCCGGCCGGATTATGTATCTGTGGAGGGTGAACTCGGCGTATTGGCAGGGGTGGAGGATGATGTATCCTCCGAACACAGCCACTATACCCAGCCGGACGAGGTTGAGGATTTCGTGAAGAAGACCGGTGTTGATTCCCTGGCCATCTCCATCGGAACCAGCCACGGAGCCATGAAGTTCAAGCCCGAGCAGTGCACCCGCACGGCCGATGGCATACTGCTTCCGCCTCCCCTCCGTTTTGACATCCTCGAAGCCATCGAGAAGCGCATTCCCGGTTTCCCCATCGTGCTTCATGGTTCGTCATCCGTACCCGTGCAGTACACCAAGATGATCCTGGAATTCGGCGGCAAGCTGAAGGATACCGTGGGTATTCCCGAAGAACAGCTCCGCAAAGCTGCCAAGAGCGCGGTCTGCAAGATCAATATCGATTCCGATGGCCGCCTTGCCATGACAGCGGTAATCCGCAAGGTATTTGCAGAAAAACCGGACGAGTTTGATCCGCGCAAGTACCTCGGACCGGCACGGGACGAGCTCAAGAAGCTGTACATGCACAAGAACAATGACGTACTCGGGTCGGCAGGCAAGGCCTGAGATGGACAGGACCTGTGCCTGACAAGCTGGTCCGGAAAAACTGATCTGGACAGGGGCTATCCATCATGGATGGCCCCTGTTTTCTTTACTCAGAGCGTGAGGGTCAGGATAGCAGCAAACCGGTAGAATTGAAGTCTGACCGGGTCATCGGTAACGACGCGGTCCTGGTAGAAGCCGTAGTCTTCGGTCGCGCTGGTGAAATTCCTGGCGGTCCTGGCCTGACTGATGATTGTCAGGCCAAGCTTGCTGGTTACGGTAAAGTTCATAACGGCACCAAGGATCCATTGCATCAGATCATCGCCCCATATCTCGCCTTCGGGGCTATCGTACAGGTACAAATTTCCCTCTGCCAGCAGTCCTATCGTATTCAGTATTACAGGCATCTGGTATCCTATGAATGTAGTTCCTTCATATGACCAGCCATTGCGGTTTTCACCTTCATCTGCCTGGTACAGCCATGATTCACCGGCATCTGCAGCGGTGAAGGCCTGGTATTTCAGGCCATGATACGTCCGGAACAGGATGTGATTCCAGTCACCCGGTACCAGAGCGGCATAATCGAGCTGGAAGGCTGCGCCTCCTTCGACGCCCAGTACAAGGCCGGCGAACGCAGAACCGACCAGTTCGCTGTCATTGGTTCCTTCGACACGCTGGTTGATGCGCAAACCGTCGGCAATGGATATGTTCCATCCAGAACCAATGGAACTGTTCAGTGCCAGTTCCAGAAACGGGAATGGCAGCCAGCTTGTACCTGCAGTGGCGTTGACTGATACCGGAGAAACACTGGCTGACAGTTTCAGGGTCAGATTGTCACGGAGATCATAGGCATGGGCAATTTTTGTCTGGAATTCCATTGTGGTTGCCGCTGTCATGGACAACTGGGTACGGGATGAAGATGTTTCCTCTGCTGCCACAAGACTCGCGCTTGCCAATCCTATGCAGGCAAGAGCAGATATGTTCCTTGCAAGCCGGGTAACTCTGCTGACGATCATGCCATGTCCTCTGTTTCAGGATCCGGTTTCAGTTTGCCTGGGTTGAAAGATGCTCTTTGACGCCCCGGCGGGCAAGTTCGTCGCAGCGTTCGTTCCAGGCCTCGCCGGAATGGCCTTCTACCCATACATACCTGGCAGACAAGGCTGATGACAGGGCATCAAGCCTCTCCCAGAGATCCTTGTTCTTTACCGGGGTCTTGCTTGCTGTACGCCAACCGTTGCGTTTCCAGGCTGCTATCCAGCTGGTTACGCCGTTCTTGACATACTGCGAGTCGGTGCGCACTTCGATGCCATCGGGGCTGAGTTCGCCGGAGCTGATCCTGGCCTGCAGGGACGAGAGTCCTTCTATGGCTGCCAGCAGTTCCATCCTGTTGTTGGTGGTAGGGGTCTCGCCGCCGTAGCCCTCGCGGATCCCGCCGCCTGCAAGGCAGACCCAGGCCCAGCCTCCAGGGCCGGGGTTTCCGGAGCAGGCTCCGTCGCTGTAGATGATGGCTGTAGTCTTCATCGCGCGAGTATCCCGGGCTCCTGCCGTTTTGTCAATGAACAATGACGTAGTGCTGCAGGCAGCCCGGCTGCAGTGTGTCTTGCGCATTGCCAAAGATTGGTCACGGGTATACGATCAGCGATTATGTTCAAAGAATTCAGAACCCTCGGGCCGTACCTGCGCACGCATGCCAGTCGATATATAGCCGGGCTATTCTGTCTTGTCATCGTGGATGCAGCCCAGTTGCTGCTCCCCCAGTACATACGCCTGGCCATAGATGCCATTGCTGCCGGAAACGGCCGCCTGGTGGTAGTACGTCTGGGGCTTCTGATGATTGGTACAGCCTTTGTGATAGCCTGTGGCCGTTTCCTCTGGCGTTACTTCATCCATGGTGCCTCACGACGCATCGAGGCTGCCCTGAGGGATCGCCTGTTTGCACGGCTCATGACCCTGCCGCCGGCCTTTTTCCACAAGAACGCCGTCGGAGACATCATGGCCAGGGCAACCAACGACATGCAGGCCATCCGCATGGCCACCGGCATGGCCTTTGTAGCCTTTGTGGACGGTGTGTTCATGTCGGTTGCGATCCTGGTGGTCATGTTTGTGCAGAATCCGGGGACCACGCTCTGGACCATTGCTCCTTTGCCGTTTGTCAGTGTACTCATCATCATCTTCGGCCGCATGGTGGGAAAGCGCTTCAAGAAGGTGCAGGAGATTTATTCTGACATGAGTTCGGTGGTCCAGGAGACCCTGCAAGGTGTGAGGGTTGTCAAATCCTTTGTGAAGGAAACGGTCTTTGCCGACCGTTTTTCAGAGGCCAATGACAGATATCGAGACGCCTCCATGGGCTTGGTGAAAATATTCGGCTTCTTTTTCCCGTTCATATCCTTTCTGGCAGGATTGACCACTATGGTGCTCATGCTGGTCGGCGGCACTGCGGTGCTTGAAAACCGTATGAGTCCTGGTTCCCTGGCTGCCATGCTGGCCTATCTGGCCATGCTTGTCTGGCCGATGATAGGTGCCGGATTCACCGTGAACATGATCCAGCGAGGAGCAGCCAGCCTCAAGCGGGTAAACGAGATACTGGAGACCGAGGCCGAGTCGCGCTTTTCACCTGGCGCTACGGCTGTGGATGCCCGCCCCGAGGGCAACATCCGCTTCACCGGCTTGACAGTGTCGTTTCCCGAAGCCAAAGCACCTGCCCTCGAAGGCATCGACCTTGTCCTGCCACAAGGCCAGAGCCTGGGCATACTCGGGCGGGTCGGGTCAGGGAAGAGTACCCTGCTCAAGCTTCTGCCGCGCATTGTTGAACCTCCGGCAGGCACTGTGTTCATAGGGAACCATGAGGTGGGTGCCTATCCCCTGGAAGTTCTTCGTAGCTGCATGGGTTTTGTTCCCCAGGACAGCTTCCTGTTTTCGGATAC
>JAVEXH010000489.1:0-2584 GCA_034004175.1 Spirochaetia bacterium | reverse complement strand
CGATGAGCAATGGCAGAAAGCCGTGGACACCTCCTTCATGAGCGCCGTCTGGCTGGTCCGCGCTGCCCTGCCCCACCTGCGGAAATCAAAAGCCGCCAGTGTACTCTTCGTCGCTTCATACTCCATCAAACAGCCAATCCCGAACCTGGTGCTGTCCAACTCAATCCGGTCCGCAACCGTGGGCCTCAGCAAGACCCTGGCATTGGAACTGGGCAAGGACGGCATTCGCTTCAACGCCATACTGCCAGGCTGGACAGCCACAGACCGCATCACCGAACTCATGGCTGCCCGGGCCAAAGCCGCAGGCACCACCGTGGAAGCCGAACTGGCCAAGCAGATGAGCGATTGCCCCCTTGGCCGGATGGGCACTCCCGGCGAGTTCGCCAACGCCGCCGCCTTCCTGCTGTCACCCGCAGCCTCATACATAACCGGCGTGGCCCTCACTGTAGATGGCGGCATGTACAAAGGCACCCTGTAAAGATGGATACAACCAGACTGGACACCCTCTTCGACACCATGATCAGTGACGGCTTGCACCACGGGGCCCAGCTGGCTGTCTACAATAGCGGCACGCTGGTCTACCAGCGCTCAGGCGGCTTTGCTGAAAAGCGGCACCGCCGCCCGGTGAGTCCCCAGACACCCTTCATGGTCTACTCGGTTACCAAGACCTTTACCGCAGCGGCGGTGCACCAGCTGGCCGACCGCGGCCGCGTGAACCTTGAAGCACCACTTGCCGAGTACTGGCCTGAGTTCGGCCGCAAAGGCAAGCAGAACATAAGCATCTCACAACTATTGCTGCACCAGAGCGCCATCCAGCATGACGGAACACTGCTGGACATACTGTCCTGGCTGAAGCCCTCGTGGTCGGCCAGGCGTGTGGCCGGTCTGGGTATTGTCCCGGAGCAGCAGGGCATAAGCTACTACCACATGTTCTCTGCCCACATAGCTCTGGGAGAACTGATACGCCGCGTTGACGGCCGCAGTCCTGCTGCCTACCTTACAGAAGAATTCCTGTCGCCCCTGGGCATGAGCAACAGCTACGCAGGCCTGCCACGTCCACTCTTCCCCACAGCGGCCATACCGGACACCGCCGATGACAAGCAGAAGACCGCCGCCCTGGTCTTTTCGAATTCCCTGATGCGCTCGGTCTTCATGCCAGCCGCCTCCATCAACACCACCGCCACTGACCTTGGCCGCTTCTACGCCATGCTGGCCAACCGCGGCCAGATGGATGGCCGCCGCTATCTGTCCGACGCGGCCTTTGCCAATGCGGCCCAGCTACGCTACGACGGCCCCGACGGCGACAGCGACAGGCGCATACGCTGGTCCCTTGGCTGGTCCTTGGGTGGCTACTCAGCCTGGCCCGACAAGTACATAGACATCATGGGAGCAAAGAGCACCATAGCCACCATGGGTCACTCCGGCCAGGGCGGCTGTGCCCTTGCCTGGGCAGACCCCGAAACCGGCCTGGCCCTGGCTTTCGTGAACAACCGTTTCCAGGCCATGGAAGAATCCCAGCGGCGGGCAATGGCCATATCCGATGCGGTGAGGGAATTGTAAAAGTGGAAACAGTGTAAAGCCTGGACAGGCTGTCAGCTCACCGGAAATTCCAGCACGCACCGGGTTCCCGTTGCCTCGCTCTGCATGGTCAGGGTCCCCTGTATCTGATTCACCAGTGCATCCACCAGTCTGAGGCCAGTGCCTGGACTCCCCGCCGGAATCCGAGTTGCCGGTAAGCCAACACCATCATCAACCACTTCCTGGAGCTGCAAGCCTGACCGGTACCGTACAGGCAACCATATCAGACCTGAAAGAGATATTCCCCGACAAGGCAAGCAACGAACTGGCAACTTGCTTGCAGTATTCATCAAGCCGGACATCCTGGGTTGATCCTGATGAATAAAGCAGGGAATACAATCCGGAAATGGACTGCACCCGTGACGCCAGATCTTCAAGGACAGATCTTGTTTCTGCGGATGTACCGGCATTGGCCATGAGGTAGACAAGGCCATTGATCATGGTAAAGCTGTTCTTGGCCCGATGCTGAAGTTCGCCGAGAAGATTGACATTCTCGTCCAGCGCCACTTTGAGGGATTTTTCTATCTGCATTCTTTCTTCGATATCATCTTCAAGACACCGGTTGGCCAACTCCAGGGCGATTGTCCGCTCCTGTATCCTGTCCTCCAGGGTATCCCGGTCCTGGCGCAGCTTCATGGACATGGTATTGAAGGCCATTGCCAGCTCACGCCATTCCTGGCCAAAGGGAATGGGCAACTGTTCTCCCAACCGGTTTTCATCCCTTGAGACCAGCAAGGCCTTGTCACGGATGGCAGCAATGGGTGTGTAGAACAGGCGCTTGCTTGTCCAGTACTGAATCAGGAAAAGGCAGGTCAACAAAGCCATCAGGAGACCGGAAAGGTGCAATGAAAACCTCTGCACATTGGCAAACGAGGCCGCAAGGGGTATGCGTATGGAAATCACCGAGATGACCTTGCCTATTTCGTCCTCACGGTAGAAACTGCGCTCCGGTCCATACAGTTCCACCAGTCCGGCAGGAGCCAGGGCGGGATCTCCATGACAATGG
>JAVEXH010000488.1:0-2592 GCA_034004175.1 Spirochaetia bacterium | reverse complement strand
GACTTGGACTACCGAGCCGTAATTCATTGTTGATGAATGCCTACCGCATTGAAAGGCTGTCAGCTGATGGCACCGAATCCGTGCTTGCACTGGACGGCATACCACAGCGGTCATGGTGGCAGGATCAGTATGGCCAGCAAGGCAGAACCGTCTACCGCGATGGACTGCCTGTGGACGAGCGCCTTGACCTGAACGGCGATGGAGTATTCGAAGCAAGACGGCATTGGCGCAGGGATGCGGTTGGTCGGCCGTATCCGGCTTTCATTGAAACAGATCTTGACGGAGACGGCCTCTACGAATACCGGGAATCCCTGGTTGCCCCTTTCAGGAAGAGTTGGGATCTCGATGGTGATGGTTTGTTTGATTCAGACATGGAGAACGGTTCCCCTGCTTTCTGATGAATTCATGAACGCGATCTGATGGATTCATGAGTGCAATCAGCCTTGCCAAGCGCGATGCTCCACATTAGACTGTCAACATGGGTTCCGTTCGGTCCAGCCGGGCGGTCGGTTCCCCGTCTTGCGGAGGTATAGGTGGCTTCTAAAAATAGTGTACAACGAATACAACTTGATAAAAATTCCGGCATTGATGGTGTAACAGACTTTGCCAGACGTGTCAGTGAGGCTCTGGCCAATTCGAACAGGCTTGAGTTTGACCTGAGTGAGGTTTCAGAACTGGAACTTCCGGTGATACAGGTGCTGTATGCTGCCGCCCGGTCAGCCGTTGCTGCGGGAGGGGAGGCCGGATTCACCGGACCTGTTCCGGAGTCAGTTGCCACCCGCTTGCTGGTAACCGGTTTGTCCAGGAGTCTTGTCAGGGATGGCCAGGCGCTACAGTCCGGGATGCCCGGTTTCGGTGTACCCGGAGGTCGTCCGTGATAGACAAATTCCGGGAAACGTTCAGGGAAGAAGCCGAAGAACTCCTTTCACAGCTTGAAGATGTCCTCCTTGAGCTTGAGACACATCCTGAGGATGTGGAGCTTGTAAATGCTGCATTCAGGGCAGTCCATACCATCAAGGGGTCTGCCGGCATGTTTGGCTTCGAAAAAGCCGGTCGTTTTACCCATGATCTTGAAAACCTCCTGGATGCTTGTCGGGGTGGCCTTCGTGCCGTGGACAGCAGGGTCATAGATCTTTCCCTGCGCGCCCGGGACAAGATACGCTCAATGCTGGCAGAGGCCGATGGATCCGGCCCCTTCGATGAAGAAGCCCAGGCTCTCATGGCGGAGTTCCGGGCAGCAATTGAAGACGACTCCCGGGTGGCACAGGCTCCAGAATCGGTTGAGGCTGCTCCTGGCCCAGGTCCGGTTGCCGATCCCGGCCATGCTGCCCATATTGCAGATGGTTCAGGCAGGGTTGCGTCTGCCGGCCAGGCTGTAGCCTCGCATCCAGAAATCAGTCAACCCGCAGCCGACCAATCCGGTTCAAAATCAGGTGCAGAGGAAACGTACCGTATCGTATTTGAACCGGCCCCTGAAATATTCATGAACGGAACCAAGGTGCTCAAGTTGATCGAAGAGCTTGCAGATCTTGGGACTCTCAGTGTCGTACCGGTGGTAGAGGCGATACCACCGATTGAATTACTGGATCCGGAACGCTGTTATGTCTCGTGGCATGCCATCCTGACAACAAGCGCTGGTATCGACGCCATCCGTGATGTGTTCATCTTCGTCGAGGGTGCATCGAAAGTTGTCATCGAGCATCTGGATATACCGGATGAGGATGGGGGCAGGCAGAAGCGGATTGGCGAGATGCTTCTGGAGCGCGGCCTTGTACGTCCTGAAGATCTTGGTGAAGCGTTGAAGTCCCAGAAGCGGCTCGGCGAGGTGCTTCTGGAAAACAAGGTCCTCAAGCCCAGCGACCTGGAGTCAGTTCTTGCCGAACAGGCCCATATCAAGCAAGCCCAGGAACATCAGCATGATACCAGTGCCATGTCGGTCCGGGTGGCAAGTGTCAAGCTGGACCAGTTGGTGGACCTGGTCGGAGAAATGGTTACTCTGCAAGCCCGACTTACAAGCAGCACTTCAACAATGGGTAATACTACCCTGTCTGGCATAGCCGAACAATTGGAGCGTCTGGTGTCACAGTTGCGCGACAATGCCATGAGCGTTCGCATGTTGCCCATCGGTTCAACCTTCAACAAATTCAGGCGGGTAGTACGGGATCTTTCATCGGAGCTTGGCAAGGATGTAGAGTTGCTCACCGAAGGTGCGGAGACCGAACTGGACAAGACCGTGATAGAGCGGCTGAATGATCCTCTGGTTCACATAATCCGGAACTCCCTGGATCACGGTGTGGAATCTCCCGAGCAGCGGAAAGCTGCCGGCAAGCCAGCCAAGGGCACTGTATGCCTGAAAGCCTCGCACTCCGGTGCCCATGTAGTAATCCAGGTCTCCGATGACGGCAAGGGCCTGGACATGGATGCCATCAGGCGCAAGGCTACTGAACGTGGCCTGATAACTCCTGGTGAAGTACTTTCAGATGCCGAGGCAGGCCTGCTGATCTTCAGGGCAGGCTTCAGCACCGCTGCCAGGGTCACCAGCGTCTCAGGCAGGGGTGTCGGCATGGATGTAGTCAAGCGGGAGATAGATTC
>JAVEXH010000487.1:0-2593 GCA_034004175.1 Spirochaetia bacterium | reverse complement strand
CCTTGCTGTCTCCAAGCCGAAGGTACGGCGCATACGCTTCACCGGCACCCCGGGAAAAGGCATATACGCCAAGGACTACATCCTGGCCCTGATAGCCCGGCTTGGCGTGAACGGCGGCATAGGCTATGCCTATGAATACGCCGGAGAGGCCGTGGAGGCCCTGGACATGGAAGGCCGGCTTACCCTGTGCAACATGAGCATAGAAGGCGGCGCCCGCTGCGGTTACGTAAACCCCGATAAAACAACGGTGGAGTATCTGCGGGACAGACCCTATGCCCCCCAGGGTGCAGATTTCGACAAGGCAACAACCTTCTGGCTGTCCATGGCCTCCGATCAAGATGCAGTCTATGAGGATGAAGTAGTCATCGATGTCTCGAAGCTTGAGCCCATGGTTACCTGGGGCATAAACCCCGGCCAGGGACTGCCGGTGAATGCCATGCTGCCTTCCCCCGATAGCCTCGGAGAAGGGGCGGAGACAGCCACGGCTGCTTATACCCACATGGGGCTGGCACCAGGAGCTCCCGTGCAGGGTACGCCGGTGGATGTGGCCTTCATAGGCAGCTGCACCAATGGCAGGTTGTCGGACCTCAGGGAGGCGGCTGCCATAGTGAAGGGACGCAGGAAGGCTGCTGGAGTCAGGGCCCTGGTGGTTCCAGGTTCCGAAGCGGTAAAGGCCGCTGCCGAAGCGGAAGGTCTTGATAAAATCTTCACAGAGGCCGGCTTCGAGTGGCGCGATGCAGGCTGTTCCATGTGTCTGGCCATGAATCCCGACAGGCTAACCGGGCGCCAGTTGTGCGCCAGCTCGTCAAACCGCAACTTCATAGGACGACAGGGCTCGGCAGAGGGCCGGACCATGCTCATGAGTCCCGCCATGGTGGCAGCTGCCGCCCTGAACGGCAGGATCACGGATGTACGGGGGTATCTGCAATGAGCGACACTTCGATGATCAGGACCATCAGCGCCACCGCAGTGTCCATCCGGGGCAACGAGGTGGACACCGACCGCATAATCCCGGCCAGATACCTGCGCTGCGTCACCTTTGACGGCCTGGGCGAGTTTGCCTTCCGGGACGAGCGTTTCGACCCATCAGGTACACCCAAAAAGCATCCCTTCAATGATCCGCGATTCCAGGGTGCCGGCATCATGGTGGCCAACAGCAACTTCGGCTGCGGCTCGTCCCGTGAGCACGCTCCCCAGGCACTTGCCCGCTGGGGCGCCAAAGCCGGCTCGCCAGGCTCAGGCGGCATCAAGGCCATCATCGCCGAATCCTTTGCGGATATCTTTGCCGGCAACTGCGCCGCCATAGGCGTGGTGGCAGTTACCGCCTCCGCAGTCGATGTAGCCAGACTACAGGCCGCCATCGAAGCCGATCCAAAGACAGAGATAACCCTGGATCTGCAGTCCATGACAGCCAGCACCGGGGGGGTCTCCCTGCCGGTATCCATGCCGTCCTCCCACCGGCAGAAATTCCTGGCCGGTACCTGGGACACCGTTGCAGCCCTGCTAGCCAACAAGCCCCTGATAGCTCAGACGACAGCCCGGATTCCGTATGTGGGCAAGTTCGGCGCCAGTAGAAGCATCTGAAAGGAACACCGCATATGAACCCCCAGCGCATAACCGGGGCCCAGGCAATAATTGCTTCCTGTGAACAACACGGTGTAATGCATATATTCGGCTACCCCGGAGGCGCCAACATACCCATGTTCGACGCCCTGATCGATTCTTCAATCAAGCTGGTGCTGACCAGGCACGAGCAGGGAGCGGTGCACATGGCCGATGGCTATGCCCGGGCAAGCGGCCGGGTCGGCCTGGCCCTGGTCACCTCCGGCCCGGGTGCCACCAACGCCATAACCGGCATCATGACGGCCCACATGGACTCTGTGCCCCTGGTGGTGGTCTGCGGCCAGACCATAACGGCCAATCTCGGGCTGGATGCCTTCCAGGAGGCTGATGTAACAGGCATCAGCTATCCGGTGGTCAAACATTCCTACCTGATCAAGAAAACTGCCGATATCCCCCGGATAATGAAAGAGGCCTTTCATCTGGCATCCAGCGGACGCCCCGGACCGGTACTCATCGACGTGCCGAAAGATGTGTCCTCTGCCCTGTTTGAACCTGATTACACGGTGGAGATGGATCTGCCCGGTTACCGCCTTGTCTCCGGCTACGACGAGTCGGCAGTGGAATGCGCCGCCGGCCAGCTCTCAACAGCAAAAAAACCATTGCTATTGGTAGGACACGGGGCCATCATCTCCGGCGCCCAGGAAGAGGTCCGCAGACTGGCGGAGAAACTGCGCATCCCGGTAGTGTCCACCCTCCTTGGCAAAGGCTGCTTCCCGGAAACCCACGAACTGTCCCTGGGCATGCTGGGCATGCACGGCACGGCCTACGCCAACCTGGCGGTAAAGGACTGCGACCTCATACTGTCCATAGGCTCCCGCTTCGATGACCGCATAACCGGCAACGTGAAGACTTTCTGCAAGGACGCCAAGCGCATCCACATAGACATAGACGCCTCGGAGCGGGACAGGCAGGTGAAGGTCGAGTGCTTCATCCATGCAGACGCCAGGGAAGCGGTGGCTGCCCTGGTGGC
>JAVEXH010000486.1:0-2600 GCA_034004175.1 Spirochaetia bacterium | reverse complement strand
CCAGCCACAAAACCCCTGGCGGAATGTGCCAGTTATGATGAGTTCCTGGCGGAATACAAGAAGCACCTTGAGTTCTACATTGCCGCCCAGGCTGTCTTCGAAAGATACGAGTACGATATAACAGGCCGGATGCATCCGTTCATGATGGTTACCATGCTGTACGATGAGTGCCTGAAACGCGGCAAGAGCTTGCTGGCCGGTGGTTGTGCCCATCTCGGGGGAACCCTCGAGATGTACGGCAATGTCAATGCCGCCAACGCCCTTGCGGCCATCAGGAAACTGGTGTTCGATGAGCGCCGTCTTACTGCCACCGAACTGATTGAAGCGCTTGACCGCAATTTTGTGGGCCGACCAGCCATCTTCAAGATGTTGAGGGAAGCCCCCAAATACGGCAATGACGACGACTATGTAGATTCCATCTTTGTGAGCCTGCATGACTATCTGAGCGGGAAGATAAGTGAGCAGGCACCCAAGGCCGGCCTTGACAGTTATCTTGGTGTAACAATAAACAATGCCCAGAACACCACTCTTGGTCGCTGGGTAGGGGCAACCCCTGACGGCCGAAAGGCCGGCATGCCCATGGCCAACGCCAACAATCCAGCTCCTGGCACCGATGTGAACGGCCTTACCTGCATGCTCAACTCAATACTCAAACCCAGGCACGACAATCATGCCGGCATGGTTTCAAACATCAGATTTACCCGTGAACTGGTTAACTCGGCCCAGGAAAAAGTACATGGCCTGATCCGTCATTATTTTGACCGCGGCGCAGCCCACGCCATGATCACGGTAGTCGGAGCGGATGAACTGCGGGCAGCCATGGCCGATCCAGCTGCCCACCGCGACCTGATTGTGCGCGTCGGAGGCTTTTCTGCCCGCTTTGTGGACCTTAAAAAAGATGTGCAGCAGGAGATCTTTGACCGTGTCAGCTACTGAGGATCGGGTGAGCACCAGGATGGAACTGAAAGACGGGAGACAGGACAACGGGGAACAGGAAACCGCGAAGCCAACTGCGGTGGTATTCGACATCCAGCGGTTCAGTCTGCATGATGGCCCTGGCATTCGTACCACCATCTTCCTGAAGGGTTGCCCACTGACCTGCGTGTGGTGCCACAACCCTGAATCCTGGGACCCCAGGCCGGTACTGGCCTACTCGGACTCCCTGTGCATTCACTGTGGCGCCTGCGCCGCGGCCTGCCCGGTAGGAGCCCACAAACCTGGCAACTTCACCGGTGAAGCCCACCGCATAGACTGGGATGCCTGCCGCGAATATTCCGGTGATGTACCCTGCGGTCGCTGTGTGGCCGTCTGCCCTACCGGGGCTTTGTCCGTGCTCGGGAAGGTATATGAACCGGAACAGCTCTGGCAGGCCATTGCACCGGATATCCCCTATTTCGGCATCGGAGAAGGTGGTGGCGTGACGCTGTCCGGCGGCGAGCCGATGTCGGCGGTGGACTTCCTGGAGGCTTTCCTGTCCACCAAAGGCAGTACGCATGTCTGCATGGACACATCCGGCGAAGCGCCGGAGGAATCCTTCAGACGCATGGCATCCAAGGTCAACCTGTTCCTCTTTGATATAAAGGCAACCAATCCCGAAGAGCATCGCCGGCTCTGCGGCCGGGACAACAGCCAGATACTGTCCAACCTGGACTATCTGGCACACACGGACGCAAAAGTGCTGCTGCGCCTGCCACTTGTGCCCGGGGTCAACGACAGCAGGAAGCACCTTGCCGGGATAGCCGCCCTGCTTGCGCGGTATCCGGCTCTGCAGGGTGCCCAGATCATGCCATACCACAGCCTGGGCTCGGGAAAAGCCGCCCGCTTCGGGCTGGTCGATCCCATGCCCGGCCATACCAACGCCACCCAGAGCGAAATCGCAGCCTGGCTTGATTCACTTCATAGCCTGGGAGCACGGAATGTTTTTGTCTGAAAATAGGGTACACTTCCGCCGTAGAGCGGATGGAAACGGTTGATAGGGGGAACGACATGAGGAGAATTACCACGATCGCCATTCTGACAGCCTTCATCGCAGCTGGCACGGCGGGCGTCTGGGCCGCCGGAAAGAGTGAAGCACCGGCGCCGGCAACCGCACCTGCGGCAACACCTGCAGCGGCACCAGCGGCAAAACCTGCCACCAATCTGCTGATATCCCGCTGGGCTGGCCCCCACGCTGATTTCCAGAAGCAGGTAATGGCGAAGTACCAGGGTGCATCCGTACGCATCGACGACATAGACTACGGCAGCCTGAAGCAGAAACAGATCACTTCCTTCCAGGCCAGCAAGGGCACCGGAAACTACGACGTTGTCTGGATGAACAGCCAATGGATGAAGGAGTATGTGGACGCTGGGTACCTGATGCCCATAGATGATCTCATTGCCAAGTACAAGCTTGACACAAGCATCTATGCGGAAGGCATGATGGCAGGTACCCGGTTCAACGGCAAGACCTATGGTCTACCCACCTTTGCCCAGTGCCTGATCCTGGCCTATGACTCTGCCGCCTTTGAGGCTGCAGGCCTGGCAGTGCCGAAGACAGCAGACGAACTGGTCAAGGTAGCACAATACTTCAAGTCCAAAGTGTCCGGCATTGCCATACCCGC
>JAVEXH010000046.1:0-11788 GCA_034004175.1 Spirochaetia bacterium | reverse complement strand
GTTGCTGCATCGCCATACCAGCCTGGGGCTGAACACCCGAGGCGGCAACAATGTCTTTGACAAAGGTCTGGGAATATACTTCCCACATCTTGTATGGTGATCCATCGAGATTGAAGGAATATGAAACCCGCACGAAACTTCCGGCAGGAAAACGTGCTATGGCCTTTGGTCCAAAGGCTCCATCTGCAACGGAAGATTGGATGGAACGATTCCCCGTGCGCTCTGTGAAAGTGTTGATGGCCGAACCTGTCATGCTTGAAACGCTCTCTGAAACAACAGAAATTGCCATTTCATCCAGTTCAGAGAGGGTATCATCCTGGTTGCTCAGGGCGGCGATCCGAACGGAAACATCCTGGGGCAGAAGGAAAAGGTGATCACCAGGTATCCCGCCGGTCATGTCCACCTTTATGGCCAGAACTTCATCCGGCATCGAGGGCAACATTCCGTCCCGGTCGGTTTCATCGACCTGGGGGGTTGAAAAACTGACATCCTTGCCGGTCATCATGGACAGGGTCTGGCCATGGGTATCACCCAACTCTTCCATCATGGCCTTGAAGGCCTTCAGTTCATTGGGTGACAAGCCACCACCGCCACCGCCACCTTGACGGGGCGACGGAGTACTGGCGCTACCCATACTTGGATCCAGTCCAGCAAGCAGGGAATCAATCTCGTCTTGTGAGAGTGCGCCGTCACTCATAACTATCCTCACCTTCCACAGCCAGTTCTTCGTATTCTTCCTGGCCCATTTCTTCCAGTTTCGTGGTGATCTGCACCGCCATCTTCCTGCCTATGACACCCGGCCTACAGAGGAACTTCTTCTTGTTGCCTACATTGAGCACCATGGGATCATCAACCTTCACGTTGTACAGGCGGATTATGTCATTGACCATCAGATTAAGGACATCACGAACCGTGACCTGTATGCGTCCTATCTCCGCAATGACCGGAACATCGATGGTGGACAGCTTTTCCTTCAGGATATTCAGATTCTCTGTTGTAGCTCCGCGTCTGACGGAAGAATACCAGTACTGGGCCGAAAGCTTTGAGATGATCGGCTCTATGGTCAGGTATGGGATACAGAGATTCATCATGCCTTCGACATCGCCTATCTTGGTTTCCAGAGTCACCAGAACCACCATTTCCGTTGGCGGTACTATCTGTGCAAACTGTGGATTCACCTCTATCTGGGACAATCGTGGGCGTAGATCGATGACCTGGGTCCAGGCCTCGCGGAGGTTGCCAAGGATCTTGACAATGATGCCTTCCATAACCGAGTGCTCGATGTCCGTCAGTTCGCGGGTAAGCTTGGAGCCTTCGCCCGCACCGCCGAACAGACGGTCTATTATGGTGAAGGTTACCGCAGGATCAATCTCCAGGATTATCTGCCCTTTCAGGGGATCCATGCTGACCACAGCCAAAGTAGTAGTAGCCGGAATGGATCTGATGAATTCCTCGTAGGTCAACTGGTCAACAGAGGCCACATGGACATTGACCAGAATGCGCAGGGATGCCGACAGGCTTGTAGTAGTCAGACGTGCGAAGGTTTCGTGCATGTTCTGCACTGTTCGCATCTGCTCTTTTGAAAACTTGTCAGGACGGCGGAAGTCATAGATCTTGATCTTCCGGGAATCGGTTGAAGACTGGACAGTCTCCAAGGAAGTATCCCCGGCATTTATTGCGGTGAGAAGTTGATCTATTTCGTCCTGGGACAGGACTTCGGTCATAATGGTTCTCCGCCCCGCATCCTTCAGGCTGCTACCTGATACTGCAGCCAGCCTTTGTCATTCAATAATGGCATACAAACGGGCTTTCCGCAACGGTTTACGGAAAATCCGGTCCTGCTTGCTACATCTGGTTGCGCTTGAAATCCTGGAAATACACATCCTTGATGGCCGGCTTGGTGAGCATGCGATTGAGGGTTTCGCGCAGTTCTTCCTTGAGTATGGCCTCTTGTTCGGGCATCAACTGGGCAATGCGTTTGGTGCTAAAGAAATTGCGCAGCGCATCCTGCAACTGGTAGCGTCTGGCGGTCAGTTCAGTCTGGATGGTCTTGTCCGCTTCGTCATACGCAAGATTGACCTTCACGATGATTGACCAGGGTTCCTTGTCGATGGTATTGGTGCTGATCTGGTCTATGTTCGTGTAGGTGGCATATATCGGCGTTGCCCGCTGGAAGTCTTCGGAGGTAGGAATTGCTGTCAGCGGTTTGGTCTGGGCATTGAGTATGCTTACTGTTACCACCACTATCACCACGATGAAAATGACTGCACCCAGGCCGATGGCTATCCATTTAAGCAGACCAAGTATGGCCTTTGCTCCGCCTCTGCCTCGTTTCGGCTTGTCTACAGGCTCGGTGGCTTCATTGAAATCCGGCCCGCCATCATTGAAATCTCCCATACCAGCACCCTCCCTATGGCCTACAGGTGGCCTTCGTCCAGAATGATCACATCTACACGCCGGTTGTACGCCCGCCCTTCGGGGGTGGCGTTATCGGCGATGGGGACTGTATCGGCATAACCTGCCACCTGGAAACGGCTCTCCGGTGCCCCGAAATCGGTCAGGAAATGGAGCACCGCAAGTGACCTGGCCGCAGACAATTCCCAATTGGAGAACCAGGGTCCTCCCGGATCGGTTGCAGTCCTGTCGGTATGGCCCTCTATCCGGAAGATCCGTCCTTCCAGGTCTTCTGATTTGAGTAGTTCAGCCAATCGAACCAGCATCCCCCGGGTTTCCTCGATATTGATATCCGCACTGGCTGGCCTGAAAAATGCATCCGAAGCAAGGGAAATGACCAGGCCTTTCTCATCGGAGGTTATCCTGACCTTGTTCGATTTTATTTCCGGCTGGAACAGGGAGACTGCCTTTGACTTGGCAGTGGCAAGCAGCTTGCCCTTCTCCATGGACGGCAGAGTGGAGATACTGTTCCCCAGCTCTGCCAGACGGCCTGCAGATAGTGTATTCCCACCGGTGTTCGCACCCATGCCGATGTTGTTCAGGCTGGAGATGAGCTGGCTATACTGGGTTACATCGACCTCGGTGATTTCGAACAGCGCAACGAAGAAACAGAGCAACAGGGTGACCATGTCGCCATAGGTGACGATCCACTCGGCGAGACCTCCCAGTTCCTGTTTTTTCTTGGCCCGTGCCATGATTATCCGGCCTTACGCTGCCGGATGAAGCTCTTCAAGCTTCTTCTGGCTGTCAGGTGAGAGATACGATGAAAGCTTCATCTGCAGGATATGGGGATTATCGCCTTGCTGTATCGACAATACTCCTTCGAGTACCATTTCCCATACCTTTGTTTCAGCAGCATCCTGTGAAGCAAGTTTTCCCATCAAGGGCATGATCAGGAAGTTGGCCATCATGGCGCCATAGTACGTGGTGATAAGAGCCACTGCCATGTTCGGGCCGATGCGGCTCTTGTCTTCCAGGTTTTTCATCATGGCGATGAGACCCTGCACGGTACCGAGCATGCCCATGCCTGGGGCCAGTTTGGCCCATTGATCAAGCATCTTGAGCCAGCGGCCATGGCGGTCGTTCATCTGGTTCAATTCTGTCTCAAGGATAGTCCTGATAACCTCAGGGTCCACCGAGTCAACCACCATGCGGAGGCCACGCTTCATGAAATCGCTGTCAACTCCCTCGATTTCTTCCTCGAGGGAAAGGATGCCTTCGCGTCTGGCACGCTCGGAAAGTGAAAGCAGGGTCTCGGCAACCTTCATTTCGCCGAAGTCCGGTACTTTCATGGTCTTTCCGAGAATTTTGAAGATGGCAAGCATCTCCTTGATGCTGTAGTTCATCATGAGGGCAAAGAACGAGCCGCCTATGGTCATAAGGGCGGACGCAGGGTCGAGATAGGTAAAAACCTCACCACCGGAGGCATACATCGACAGGATGATACAGGCAAAACCGGCGACAATTCCGATAATGGTAGCTAAATCCATGAAGGCTACTCCTCGTTCTTGAACGCGCCGATAAGGCGGCGATATTCCAGGATCCTGTCCTGTACTTCCGCAACACTCTCGCGCACCAGAATATGCTTGCCGGATAGCATCACTATGCTGGTATCCGGCGTTTTCTCAATATACTCTATCTGATGTGGATTGAGCCAGAAGACGGTACCCGACAATCTGCTTAATTCAATCATCGTTTACCGCCTTTCATCCTTACCTCTTGAGGGTCAGAAGTTCCTGCAGGAGTTGGTCCGAGGTCTGGATTGTCTTTGAATTGGCCTGGAACCCACGCTGGGTAACGATCATGTCGGTGAACTGCTCAGCCAGATCCACATTTGACATCTCAAGAGTACCTGCAAGTATCTTGCCCTTCCCTGCTATGCCTGATGGCCCTATGTTGGCCATGCCGGAGTTGTTGGAAGCCATGAAATTGGTTTCACCGGCTTTTTCAAGTCCGTTCGGGTTGGTGAAGGTAGCAAGTGCAATCTGTCCAAGCAACCGGCTGGAACCATTGGAGTACACCGCCGTGATGGAACCGGACTGGTCGATCTTGAAGTTCTCCATGTAACCCATGCCATAGCCATCCTGCTCGAAGACCTTGGTGCTTGAAGACTCCGCAAACTGGGTTATCGTATTCCTTACGCTGCCGACAGTACCCATGTTCAGGGCCAGATTCTGGCGTACAGGCGCTCCATCTTCCCCGGGGGTGGCTCCAGCCACATCAAAGGCAATGTTCATGGCCAGAAGACCTTCCGTTGCAGATACAGTTCCCTGACCATCGACTATCTGGCGGAGTACACCCAGATTGTCGAACTCCACGATGAACGTGTTGCCTGCAAGACCTTCCGGCGTGAGACCGACTGCTGCGTTGGTAGGAATCTCTGCTTCGGGATCCACAGCTACGGTAGCCTGCCACTGGTTGTTCTGGCCGGGAACCCTGGTGAACTCGACACGTAGCAGATGTTCTGCTCCGAAAGCATCGTAAACTTTCTCTTCTACCTGCCAGGTGGACTGCCTGATGGTCTCCGCAGGGGCACCTTCGGGGATTTCGGGCAGACGCTTGTCCAGGTTGCAGGCCAGGTATACTTGCTCCGTAGCCCTGGCCGGGTCTTTTGCACCAATCGGAATGATCAAGTCGTCAAGAGCGCCGGAGGTATTCAGGACTTCTACACCATTTATGACCTGTGCATTCCAGCCTTGTACGCGGAATCCATTACCGGGATTCACCAGCATTCCGGTGCTGTCCAGACCAAAGGCACCAGCCCTGGTGAACAGGGTAGCATCACCTTTCTTCTGTACGAAGAAGCCATTGCCCTGCACGGCAACATCGGTCATGACACCGGTTGTCTGCAGCGAACCCTGGGTATGGATGGTATCCACACTGGCAATGCTCATGCCAAGTCCGATTTCCTTGGGATTCACACCACCGACTTCCTCGTTGGGCTTGGCCGCACCGGACATCTGCTGGTACAGAAGATCCTGAAAATTGACACGTCCCTTTTTGAAACCTGTCGTGTTTACGTTGGCTATGTTGTTGCCCAGCACGTCCATGCGAACCTGGTGGTTCTGCAGGCCGGCGACGCCGGAGTACAATGATCGCATCATGACGGCGCCTCCTTATTCTTCCAAGACTTTACCGACCTGCGCGAGGTCGTAGAATGAACCATTTACCATCACAAGGGGGAAATCACCCCGGACGATCTGTGAAACCTTGCCATTGATGGCTGTCTCACCATCCAGTATTTCAACAGTCCGTCCGAGCAGAGACTGGGCTTCGCTGGAATTGAGGATGCCCGATAATTTGGTAAAACTCTGGGACATGTTGGTTATCTGCTCAAGGGAGGAGAACTGGGCCATCTGGGCAATGAACTCACGGTCCTGCATAGGATTCGTCGGATCCTGATGCTGCAGCTGGGTTACCAGGATTTTAAGAAAATCGTCTTTGTCCAGTTCCGCTTTCGGAGTCTTGCCGCCCCCAAGTGCCTTGTTGAAGGCATCTACCTGGAATTGTGTGCGGGCTGTTTCCGCCGGGTTCATTGTCAGAGCTATATCCATAAAGCCATCCCCTTTCCTACACTACCAGATCAATCACGCGGTAACTCCCGTAAGCTGACTCAGCTGCCGGAACAGAGTCACCCAGCTCCCCAGCCTTGCGGACCAGGTACAACTTGTTGCCGTCCTCATCCGCATCATTGCCGGAATCATCCCTGCCCGCATCACCTGCTCCGGCCCGTCCATCTCTGACTTCCACTTCGATGGAAGTCGTCTCGAAGCCACTGGATGCAAAAGCATCGCGCAGGGAATCAAGGGATGAACGGAAGGCCTCTCCGGCCAGATCCGATTCAACAATGATTTTGGCGCTTATTAGCTTGTCGGCCATTTTCAGTTCTATCTTGACGCCACCGAGAGATTCAGGGTCCAGGCGCAGGCGTATGAGGCCAGCGTCCCCATCTTTCAAAACAATCTGGGCAGATCTGACAATATCCATGGCTCCGCCGTCACGTAACCGGGAAGCCAGGTTTTCTGCAAAACTGGTCGGTGCCTTGTCAGTGCCTTCGGTTCCACTCCCCGAAGACAGCTCGCTGAAGCCGCCCGCTGGCTGCTCATTGCCTATCTGGCGCCCTGCTGCATCGGTTCCCGGGAAACCATTCCCTTTCAGCTCGGCTGATTCTGATCCTGCCGGTTTTCCTGCTGTTTTGCCTTCTGAGTTGGCATCATGGTTGGCTCTGGAAGCCGCTGCTTTCAGACGCATGTCCACAACAGAGTATCGTGAAGGCCGGCGACCGGCATCCTTGGTATCGGTTACCAGTCCGGCTGCCTCGTCTTTGGTGTGTAGATTTCCCTGGTTCTGGCTGCCTCTCGTCGCGGAAAGACCGGAATTTCCATGCAGATTTACAGAGGCTGCAACCAGGGTACTCTCATGGCCTCCTGCCGTTCCATGGCGCTTGAATCTGCCCAGGACCGCGTCAAGGCCATCCACGGAACGGCCGGAACCGGTACCCTGCTTCCTGCCATCCAGACCTGTCAATTTCTCCTGATCCGACAGCGGCCGGTCTTGACCATCCGCACCATCCCGGGCTATCCCATGTCCTTTCCCGGAAGAAAGGTCAGTGGTGGCATGAGCTGTTTTCAACAATCCGGCTTTGTCATCCCCGGGCTTAACTGAAGCCGACTTGCCACCAGGCAGGGACGCGTGGGTAGCGGCTTTGGATTCAAGCTGATTCTTCCCCTGGTTCCCTGACTGAGGATTCTGTCCTGCCGTATGAAGCCCACTAGATGATGCATTCATGGAGGCCATCCGGGCATCAGGCTGTAAACCACCCTCAGTGGCATCGTGCGCATTTCCTGTCAAACCGGCCGTCCCTGAGCTGGACTTTTCTTTGGATAGACAGGCAGATTTTGATCCGGAATCCGGGTCCAGGGTCTCCGGATCCGGTTCAGACTCTTCCTTCATGGCGTTTCTGAGGCTGGCTAATAGTTTCATGAAGGGGTGTTCGGAATTATCGACCTCACCCGGGTCAGGCCCCCTCATGGGGAAGGGATCCCTGACATCGGAAGCCTGACCGGACGCTTGTAACGCCTGCATCGACAACGAACTCCTTTCGCGTCGAGCGGGCCCGGGCGGCTCAGTTCAGAGAGCTAGGCTTGGCGCCCATCTTTCTTTGAATATCCGCGGATCGCTCCGCAGGCATCAATGAAAGCCAGTACGCCACAACCGACGCTTCGCCGGAACTGGCCGCGAGCTCTTCCACCGCCCGGAGGATATCTATGACAGTCTGGTCGTCCATGGCGACGAGGATTTCAACCGCGTCGGCCGGGGGCATACCGGTCAGATATCGGGCGTTCTGCTCGACGTTCGCCTTTCTATTGTCGTACCGTTGCAGGCTCTGGTTGAATGAATTCTCTCGTTCGGTCAGCATCCGGGCCCGTTCTTCCAGTTCCTGGGCCATCGCTTCGATTTCTGCCTCACGGGCTTCACTGGCCCTTTGCTGTTCAACAAGTTCCTGGCGGATCGCTTCTATGGACGCAAGCTGCTTGGCCAACCGTTCATCTTCAAGCAGGGTCGGTGAATCCGCCGGGAGGGCTTCGCCGGTCCGCACAGGAACGCCAGCTAGTTTCAGAGCCGGTGAAAACAGGTTTTTTGCATCAAGAACACCAAGATAATCGAACCAGAACAAGCCTCCGATAAGGATTGCGATTATGATCATGAGCATTACCACGATCCTGCCGAAGACGCGTTGCCTCCCGAACGATGCCATGCTCATGATCCTCCCGCAGAGGCAAGCCCATGGGCATGGGCGATTGCCGCGATGTCATCCATCGATTTTGTTTCATCCCGCGCAGCGGCTTTGTAATACTCAGCCGCCTCGCGTTCTTTGAGTTTTACTATGAGTTGCTTGCTTTTACTCGCCTCGATATAGGTAAGTCTGGCCTTTTCCCGTTCGACCTCTGCCAAGGCAAGTGCCTTCATGAGTCTTTCACGTTCTGATCCCAGCCTGAGCGCATAATGCTCGCCGGCCAGATAATCCGAAGCGTTGCCGCCTCTGCGAAAGCGCTCGCGCCCGGCAACCAGGGTTTTTCTGGCATTTTCTTCAAGTTCCATATCCAGGATGGTGCATTTCCCTGCTTTTTCACCCAAGGTAGTCTTGGCAATGCGTTCATGATATTCACGGAGTTCAAGTATCTTTTCAAGGCCGAATGTAAACCGTTTCATGGATTGGCCACCTCTGCATTCCCAGCCCTGGCCATGGAACCATGATCATACGCCCCTATTTCAGCGGAAGGGATGGAGAGGCCAGCGATCTCACCGAGTCTCCTCAAGGTTTCCACAGTAGTCGATTGCTCTTCTATCGCCTGGATGAGGAACTCCTCGATGGCCTGGTGCTTGGAAATAGCCTCGTCTATCGCCGGATTGGACCCCTTTACGTAGGCACCGATATTAATCATGTCTTCGGATTCCTCGTAGGTGGCGATAAGCCTGCGGATCATGCCCATGGCCTTCTGGGTTACCGGGCCTGTCACAGCCTGGGAAAGTCTCGAGATGGACTTGAGGATGTCTATTGCCGGATAGTGGTACCGCTCGGCAAGGCGCCGGGTAAGTACCACGTGCCCATCCAGGATACCTCGTACTGTATCGGCAATGGGCTCATCCATGTCGTCGCCGTCCACCAGTATGGTGTAGACGCCAGTGATGGACCCTTTGTCAGAGGTTCCCGAGCGTTCAAGAAGCTTGGGCAGGGAGTCGAACACACTGGGAGTATACCCCCGGGTTGCCGGAGGTTCTCCGATGGCCAGGCCGATCTCACGCTGGGCCCTGGCGAACCTGGTAACCGAGTCAAACAGGAGCATGACATCCTTGCCCTGGTCCCTGAAATATTCCGCTACTGCAGTAGCCACATAGGCCCCCCGCAGGCGGGCCAGTGGAGGGGTATCGGATGTTGACACTATGATGACTGACCGGGCCAGGCCTTCCTCGCCAAGGTCATTCTCCAGGAATTCCCTGACCTCCCTGCCACGTTCTCCTATGAGGGCTATGACATTCACATCGGCATTTGTGTTCCTGGCTATCATGCCGAGCAAGGTGGACTTGCCCACCCCGGATCCGGCAAAGATTCCTATGCGTTGGCCCCTGCCCAAAGGGAGGAGCCCATCAAAGGCACGCACCCCGGTGGCTATCCTGGCCTTTATGCGTCTCCTGGTCAAAGCATCCGGGGGCACGGCTACCGCAGGATAAAAGCTGGGGGATGATATCTCTCCCTTGCCGTCGGCCGGTCGTCCCATGGAATCGAGGGTACGGCCTAAAAGTTTGTCAGAAACGGGAACCTGGAGCATATCGCCGGTGGCTACAACCACACAGCCAATCTCTATGCCGTCAAGACTTGAATACGCCATGAGCTGGACGGTATCACCGCGCAGACCGGCAACCTCGGCCCAGGCAACCTTGTCCAGCCGGGGAATTAGGATCTGGCACAGCTCACCGACCACAGCCTGGGGTCCCCGGCTCTCCACAAGCAGGCCCTGAACCCTCACGACGCGACCGGTGTATTTGATGGGATCCGCCCTTTCGACGGCATCCAGATACTTGCCGATGAGATCCATGGCTTACTGTGCCTTCCCGCGGGCCTTGATCGGCGATATATCCAGGATCTTTTCCTCAAGTTCATGGAGCTGGCTGGATATGCGGGCATCTATCTCCCCGAAATCGGTCTCGATGATGCAGCCGCCCCTGTCTACCGCCGTATCCTCCACGACATTGAGGTTCTTGGCATTTTCGGCCAGTTCTATGAAATCCTTGGCATGTTCGGTAGCCAGTTGCAGGTCTGCCAGGTTGACCCGGATGATGACATCGCTTCTGGTTTTCAGCTTCCGCAAGGCCTGGCCGATATTGGATATGACAACGTTCTTCTGGTTTTCTGAAATGGTCTTGACCACTTTGCGGGCTATGAGGAGCACCAGTTCGATGACCTGGGTTTCTGTCTGCTCCAGTATCTGGCCCCGCTTGTCCATGGCCCTCTCCAGGATGAGATGGAGCCGGTGCACAAGACGCTCGACTTCGGCCTTGCCCTCCTTGAATCCCTCTTCCCTTCCCTGGTCAAAACCTTTCTTGTGCGCCTCTTTTGTCACCTCATCCACCCTGGCCTTGGCCTGGGTTTCAAAGTCCTTTATTTTTTCTTCGGCATCCTTGATGGCCTTCTCTGCGGCAACTTCTGCTTCACGCCGAATCTTGAGGGCCTGATCGTTCTTGATCTTCACTTCGTTGAAGGCCGTAGCCTCGGCCTTGGCTATGATGTCCTGGGCTTCGGCGTTGGCCGCGGCTATCATGGTCGACTTCTCTACTTCCCACTGGGATCTGAAGAGTTCGGCCTCCCGCCGCAGGTCATCGGCAGTGGGACCTTCGTATTCAAAAACCGGTGCCGCTTCCTCTACATCATCATCAACGGCTGAACCTCTGGGCGCGTTCAACACATAGGCGCTGGTGAGGTTCACGGTTTCCTGGGGCCTGAAAACAGTCTTGGCCATGCGAGCCTGTCCTTATTGTATGAGTTGGTCGTCTTCGCCGCGGGCAATGATTATCTCGCCCGAGTCTTCCAGATGGCGTATGACGGCCACAATCTTCTGCTGAGCCTCTTCCACATCCTTGATCCTCACCGGGCCCATGTACTCCATGTCTTCCTTGAGGGCCTGGGCAGCCCGCTTGGATATATTCTGGAACACCTTCTCCTGGACCTCCTGGTCCACGCCCTTGAGGGCCCGGGTAAGATCCTGGGTATCCACTTCCCTGATGACCTTCTGGATGGACCTGTTGTCCAGCATGACGATGTCTTCGAACACGAACATCTTCTTCTTGATTTCCTCGGCCAGTTCTGGATTCTCTTCTTCCAGAGCCTCCAGGATGCCCTTCTCCGTGGTGCGGTCTGCAAGGTTGAGTATCTCGACTATGGCGTCCACACCGCCAGCAGCGGTGTAATCTTCGCTGGACAGGGTGGACAGTTTCTTTTCCAGCACACGTTCCACCTCACGGAGCACTTCCGGCGAGGTACGATCCATCATGGCGATGCGCTTGGCCACATCCGACTGGTTTTCCTTGGGCAGTTTGGTCAGGATGTAACTGGCTTTGGCAGGTTCAAGATAGGCCAGGATCAAGGCTATGGTCTGGGGATGCTCGGTCTGGATGAAGTTGAGCAGGTTGGCAGGGTCAGTCCGCCGTATGAAGTCGAAAGGCCTCACCTGGAGGGAACTGGTGAGGCGGTTGATGATGTCTATTGCCTTCTGGGAACCCATGGCCTTTTCAAGCAATTCCCTGGCGTAGTCTATACCGCCGCTGGATATGAAAT
>JAVEXH010000485.1:0-2608 GCA_034004175.1 Spirochaetia bacterium | reverse complement strand
GAACTGGCCCAGGATTATTCTGCCATCCCAACGACTCTGAAGGATGCCCTGGCCCGGTTCTCCACGGGGATCTATCTGATATGGTATCCGTTGCTGGAACGGCAGGAAGCCAGGGATCTGCCTGCAGCAGTTGAATCCCTGGCAGATTCACTGGGCAGGGACAGATTCCTGCGTGCCGAACTACGGATCCGGTCTTCGATCCCGGGGGAACGAGGCATGGCAGGCAGCGGAATGCTGGTACTGAACCCTCCCTGGCAGCTTGCCAAGGCACTGGAAGGAGTACTTCCGGTACTGGCGGCAGCCCTGGGCCAGGATGGAGGCGCAGGCTGGACACTGACAGCAGGAAAGTAATTCTTTCAGAACATAGCGTAAAAAAAATGCTTTAAAGGGCGATTTGCGAGTTGCATGATATGGCTTCGTCGCGTATCATATCTCCGGCTGGGGTTCGATGACCGCAGTCAATAAAAAGAGCTGGAAGGATCATTATGGCAAACGTGGCGAACGATGGTAGATGCATACTCGTACTGAACAGCGGCAGCTCGTCCTTGAAATACGAGATATTCCGCATGCCGGACCAGAAGAGCATCGGTCGTGGTTCCGTAGAGCGTATCGGTGAAGCTCGTGGTATCCTGAGCCAGAGTTCTCCCAAGGGTGATATAAAGATCGAGGAAAATTTCCATGACCATGCGGCGGCCATGCAGCATGTCGGACAGGCACTGGTGCATCCTGTAAATGGCATACTGGCGGCAATAGAGGATATCGATGCCGTAGGGCACCGGGTTGTTCATGGTGGTGAGAAATTCGCGGCGTCGATACAGATCGACGCTGAAGTCCTCAAGGCGATAGAGGATAACGTAGAACTGGCTCCCCTGCACAATCCAGCCAATCTGATGGGCATCAATGAAGCGGAACGGCTCCTGCCAGGCATACCCCAGGTAGCGGTCTTTGATACGGCCTTCCACCAGACCATGCCACCAGAAGCCTACCTGTACGGCCTGCCACGGGAGTTGTATGACAAGCACCGCATCCGCCGCTATGGCTTCCATGGCACCAGCCACCGCTATGTTGCCCGGAGGGCTCTGGAGATCATGGGACGCAGGGCATCGAACACCAATTTCATAACCTGCCATCTTGGCAACGGTGCGTCCATCACCGCCATCGAGCGCGGCAGATCGGTTGATACCTCCATGGGCTTCACTCCCCTGGAAGGTCTGATGATGGGTACCCGGAGCGGTGATTTTGACCCCGCCATCCTTGGCTTTCTCATGGAACGAGGGTACAGTGCCCAGGATCTGAACACCATGATCAACAAGAAAAGTGGACTCCTGGGGCTTTCCGGTATATCCAATGACCTGCGGGACCTGGAGGCCGCAGCGGAACGCAAGGACAAGAATGCCATCGAGGCTCTGGACGTGTACGCCCACAGGGTACGCAAATACATAGGGGCCTACATGGCCAACCTTGTGAAGGTGGATGCACTCATCTTCACCGGCGGCGTAGGCCAGCACGGCTACCGGATGAGGGAGCGCATCTGCCACCGTCTTGAGAATGTGGGCATAGCCATGGACTACGAATGCAACCGGGCAAGTTGCAGCGACGAGGGACTTGTTTCACAACCCTACTCTCCCACGGCCATTCTGGTGATTCCCACCAACGAGGAACTCCAGATAGCCATGGACACATACGAACTGCTGTTTCCAAAGCCTGAAGAGGCCTGCTGAACAAGCCTACTTGCGGCCGAGTTTCCTGGCAACGTAGTCGTAGAAAGCGGTAAAATCCTTGCCCATGGTCTTGGTAGGATCGATGATCGGATTGAAATCACCACCGGCGACATAACTTGCCATCGAACTGGTACCACCATTGGCCGAGGACCCTGCCCCGCTGCCCTGGACGTTGGTCCGCCCGGCTTCCTTTGCTACGGCCAGTTTGTCCGCAGCCATGAGCTGTGCCGGGGTCAGGATATCATCCTCGATCGAGGTCAGCAGGATCTGGGCCTGGGCTGTTTCGACACGCGTGGTATTGCGCAATTCCACCATGATGTCATACAGCTTGGTCAGTTGGGTGTTGCTCAGGGCAGCAACCTTGGGATCCTTCTCCATGGTATTCAGGTAACCGAACATCCTGCCAAGGTCAAAGATGACCACTGTTTCTTCCTTGGCTTTCTGTATGGCCGGGTCAGGGCTGGTCTGAGCCGCTATAACCTGTACAGCCAGCAGCATGACCAGTACTGCAATAAACAACCTGGTAAATTTCTTCATGATATGACTCCTTCTTCCGGGTATTCCGGAGATGCAGACTGTATAACGAACCTCCATGGGCTCATTCGTAATGTAAAACCTCACTCGCAACACAAAGGCTCATTCGTAGCGCAGGGCTTCTATGGGATCAAGGCGGGAAGCCCTGAAGGCAGGGTAGCCGCCGAAAAACAAACCGGTTACAAGGGAGAACGAGAAAGCCAGCAGGACAGAGTCCATGCTTACCACGGCTGCCATCCCGCCGATGGTGCTGAATGCCCAGGCCGCGCCAACGCCACCGGCTATGCCCAGGACACCGCCTGAAACCGAGAGTATCACCGCCTCAACCAGGAACTGCAGCAGTACGTCTCCGG
>JAVEXH010000484.1:0-2611 GCA_034004175.1 Spirochaetia bacterium | reverse complement strand
CGGGTCTCGATAGCCTTGAAAACACCAAAAACGGTGCTGCCAGAACCACTCAGGGAAGCAAAATCCGCCCCTGAACCACGAAGCAGTTCCCTGCACCTGGCAAGCTCGGGATAGGCAGCCTGCAGTGAATCATAAAAATCGTTACAGAAAGGCCAGGACTCCGGCGTGTCTGAAAGATATGCCATCGACAGGCTGCGACGCAAACCGGCAGACCAGAGACTGTCATCCCCTGTATCCGCTTGCAAGCCTGAGTTTGCCCGGTATGCATCCAGTGCACGGAAGGCAGAAGCAGTCTGAATCGGGAACCCGGGGAATACCACCAGGAGGGAGTAATCCGTTCTTGACTCAATCCCTTCCAGTAATTCCCCTCGCCCGCCGACAAGAGCACAGGCCGATCCGAGAAAGAATGGAACGTCAGACCCAACTTCTGCCGCCAGGGCGGCCCTGCTTTGTGCGGAATGGTATCGGGGATGGAAGCAGGACATGGCCTTGATGACTGCCGCCGCATCACTGGAGCCCCCGCCAAGGCCAGCCCCGCTCGGTATTCCTTTCCGCGCCCGGATACAAACGCCGACATCCGGTGACAAACCCTGCAACCGGGCATGGGAAAGACAGAGGGAAGCAGCACGGTGCATGGTATTATGCTCAGGAAGGCAGTCTACCTCACAATCCAGATTTACTTTTCCGGAATCATCAAGCCATACTTCCAGTTCATCATAGATGGAAATCGCCTGGAAAATACTGACCAGATCATGGAAACCGTCTTTTCTGGGGGCACCTACGGCCAGGTGCAGGTTGATTTTTGCAGGTGCTTTGATGGATAGGGCTTCAGTCATGGCATATTCTACACGATGCCCGTCATCCTTGCCGATACATTCGAAAAAAGAACTGAAAAGGGACCAGAAAAGAGTTGACAGACCGATCATCTCTCTTTTAGATTTGCCGTACAGTGACCAGTGAAAACATGAACCCGCGGCCGGCAACAATCCGTTCAGCGGCAGAAAACATAGGGAGGATCGATATGGACCTGATCCGGGACACGGCGATGCCGGGGAACGCATTGGAGCTTTCGCTCGTGGGCGTCGGCACGTACACCCAAGATCGAGAGGCTCCGTTCATCCGGTTTGGCGGATACGACGAAGACGAGGATGATTTCGAAGAAGAAGACGACTTCGACGATTTTTCCGATGAAGAGGAAGAATTCGAAGACGACGAAGATGACTTCGACGACGACGACGATGACGATTTCGACGACGATTTCGAGGAAGAGGAAGAAGAAGAGGAAGAAGACTACGACTACGAAGATGATATAGATTACAACGACTTCGACGAGTAGGTTTTTCCTGATACATGAGAACCGCCCGGTACTCCATCTAGGAGAGCCGGGCGGCTTGCTTTATCCAGTACGTTTTGCGGGTATCCGCGCTTCAAGCCTGGGACGGTTCTGATCCAGCCACAGAAATCACTTCAGCTCCGTACCAAAGTTTCTCCAGCTCATAAAAGGCCCTTGATGGCACACTCATGATATGAACCACAAAATCTCCCATATCCAGCAAGCACCATTCTTCATCTTCCGCCATACGTGGCCGCCGGAGCGGGGACAGACCTCTTTCAGCTAGATGATCATCCAGATTACGCAACAGACCACGAAGGTGGGTAGAACTTGTCGCGCTGGTTATGACGAAAAAATCCGTCCAGGCAGACAGCTTCCTCAGATCCATAACCACCGTATCACCGCC
The DNA here is from genome assembly GCA_034004175.1 of Spirochaetia bacterium. Classification (GTDB taxonomy): domain Bacteria; phylum Spirochaetota; class Spirochaetia; order Treponematales; family UBA12059; genus MIBM01. Next base: position 872 of record JAVEXH010000484.1, on the reverse strand, counting down.
ATTATGGTCGCTCAGGACCCTGGCGCAGGCCAGGACCTCTTTTTCAAGATCAATCGACACAATACCTCCCATTGAAATTCTTGCCCAGTATGATTATGAAGTCCGCTGCCGCGCCTGTAGATGGTGTTTCCGTAGCGGATTCTATGACTGTACACCGGATCACGTTGGCAAGGGTTGCCGCAGCTGCCGGATCGCCATATCGGTCCAGCACCCTGGTATTGGCAACATCGGTTGATGACGCATTGCCGACGGATACCACTTCGTATCCGAAGCCCTGGAATATTTCGGCCGTTCGTTGAGCCAGACCACGTTCAGTGGTTCCATTCAGTATTTCGACGGTAAAGACCTTGTCGGAAACCGCTATGGCCTCGGCATTCAGCAAGGCATTGAGGGTCTGCTTCACAATATCACGTACCAGTTCGCCATCGTAATGAGGAAACAGCAGGGGGATACCTTCTACAGTCCTTGGTGTCCCCGTGAGGCGTTGCAATACTACCCGGTCCGAATCCAGCCTGGCTAGCTCGCCGAACAGATGTTGCTGGGATTCAAGAGGCAGATTGGATCTGAAACGCCGGGCAAAGGACTTGAATACTTCATCTCTGAACACAAAATCCCTGCGCTCTCCCATCCGTTTGACAAGAGCGGTGAATACAGCCTGTCTTTGTGCTACGGTCTCAGCTTCCGTGCGATCTTCATCTACATGCTGTACATAGGACAACATTTTCTGTCCATCCAGCATTACCGTACCTGAAGGCAGAAACAAAGGTTTATCATCCTGGATGACCCTGACACTGTTCGGGATGAATACAGGCAATCCTTCCAGGAGGTCCACCGTATCACGCAGTCCGGCTTCTTCAAGTATCAGATACCAT
>JAVEXH010000045.1:0-11882 GCA_034004175.1 Spirochaetia bacterium | reverse complement strand
AGGATTCATCTCCAAACTGGCTATAAGGCTCTGTGCAATACCAGGCCATTATTATCACAAGTACCGGAAATACACCGCTATTTCGTTGTACAGCATGCAGTTAGACTGATGTACCCGGACACGAGCCCTGTGCGGATATGCACAGCCCTGTTGAGAGAGAAGCCACCCCTTCAGTCCTCATCAATCTGGGTGCCTTTGAGCCGCCGGTTGAGGGCAGTACGGGAGATGCCAAGCAAAGCGGAAGCTACACCCTGATTGCCTCCGGACCTGATCATTGCCTCACGTATGAGTTCGTCAGCAGCTTCACGCAGGCTCGGCAAGACAGGCAAAGCAGCAAAAACGCTGTTTGGGATTCTGTTCACTGGCCGAGCCTGGCTGGCGTCCGGGAAGATGCGTTCCCTGAACGACTCGAGAACAAGGTTGGGTCCGCTGGTCCTTCCCACGGCATCATGGACCATGGACTCCAGTTCCCGGATATTACCGGGAAAGGAGTATGCCCCAAGCAGATCATAGAGTTCAGGAGGAATCCTGGGTTTGGGTTTGTCGAAACGGGTAGCGGCTTTTTCAGCAAAGGCTTCCACCAGCAATGGCAGATCGGCAAGCCTGTCCCGCAGGGGTGGCAAGCGTATCCGGTGGGTCTCCAGTCTGAAAAACAGGTCCAGGCGGAAACTGCCGGCATCACTGGCCAAGGCAAGATCGCGGTTGGTGGCGGCAACGATGAGGGCATCCGAACTTCTTGTAAGGTCTGAACCCAGAGGATAGTACAGCCGCTGCTCGATGAGCCGGAGCAGTTTGACCTGGCTCTGGGGCGGTAGGTCTCCTATCTCGTCCAGGAAGAGCGTGCCCCCGGCGGCTTTTTCTATCAGTCCGGATCGGTTGGTGTCGGCTCCGGTGAAGGCTCCCCGGCGATGCCCGAACAGGGTGTCGCTGAACATGGTGTCATCAAGGCCGGCCATGTTCACCGATACCATTTCGCCCTTGCGTCCCGAGGCCAGGTGAACGGCTTCGGCAACCAGTTCCTTGCCAGTACCAGACTCCCCGGTTATGAGAACAGGCTTGTCGCTGCCGGCGATAGCAGTGATGTACCGGAACATGGTTATCATCCGCCTGTCCCGGGTGATTATCCGGGAGAAACAGTCTGGCAGGGCACTCTCATCTGCCAGCAGGGATTCACGCAAAGCCTTGTTGTCATTCTCGAGATGCCGTATGCGGGAGGCATGTTCTATGCTTGCCAGCAGACGGGCGGATTCAGCGGACTTGGGGACATAATCAAAGGCACCCGCCTTCATGCACCGTACAACCGCATCCAGATCGTCTATGGCTGTAGCCACAATGACTGGAATCTCTGGATGGGTGGACCTCATCTGATCCAGCACTTCGTACCCATCACAGTCGGGCATGACCAGATCGAGGATCATCGCGAATACCCTTCCAGATTCCAGGGCCGGCCAGATCTGGCTGGCTTGCTCGCATAAAATGACATCGTGAAGCCCATTGAACTTGAGCATCCGCTCTACCCGGCGCAGGACATCCACGTCGTCATCCAGAACCAGCACGGCACCAGCCTTATGTATCATGACAGCCTCCGACAGGTTCCTGGCAGGACGGTATGCGCACAAGCACGGTAGTACCGCCGCCAATTGAAGATCGCAGCTCTATGGTTCCCCCGAGTTCACGGACTATGCCCAGGGCTACGGGCATGCCCAGCCCTGTCCCTCCCCGGTCGCGCTTGGTAGTAAAGAAGGGGTCAAAGACAGCAGCCAGGGTATGTGGATCCATGCCCTGGCCTTCATCAACGACCAGGACGCAGACCCAGGGAACAGAACCATCTTCCACAATGACCGGCTCGGTAAACGTCCTGATGCTGACAGCGGCATCCGGTGACGGCAGGGACTGTATGGCATTTTCCAGGATATTGACCATAACCTGGGTCAGCTTCAGCCGGTCTGCCCTCACTGGTGGCAGGGCATCTGTCAGGTCCTGGGTGAAGTGCTTGGTCCCCAGGGTTATGGCATGTTTCAGGAGCCGGCAGGCATACAGAATAGCTTGATTGACATCCGTCGGTACTGAGGATCCTTCCAGCTGTGAAGGACCGCGGGCGTAGTCCTTGAGGTCTGTTACAATCTTCCTGATGTGCTGGGCACCCATATAGACATCATCAAGCATGGCCGGCAGTTCTCGCCGGAGATCGTTGTAATCATAGCCATGGACATTGAAACCTCCCTCCGCCTCGTAGAGCCGGCCAAGGGCTTCAGCCAGTTCGATCCAGATCTCGCGCAGGATGGGAATATTGCGCAGAGTGGCATTGTTGGGCGTATTGATTTCATGGGCTACACCGGCGGTCAGCATGGCCAGGGTCCGGTATTTGTCCGATTCTGCCATCCGGGACCGGTGATCCAGTTCACGGCGAAGACTGGCAGCCAGATCGACATGGGTCTTTATCCTGGCTTCAAGTTCGATGCCCCCCACAGGTCGTATCAGATAGTCATTGGCCCCGGACCTGAAGGCATGGTCGATCACCGAAGAATGCCCGGAATCGAGCATGAGTATGACCGGCAGGACTTCCTTGCCAAACCGGGTGCGTATCCTGTTGCAGAAATCAAAGCCACTCATCTCCGGCATTCTGGAATCCACAATGATCACGGTGTAGATCTCTCCATCTTCCACCCATGCAATGGCTTCGGTGGCAGAAACCATCGCATGTACAAGCCAGCCGGCAAGCTCCATCCTCCGCTTGAGGGCAAACAGGGATACGGGTTCGCCATCTATGACAAGAGCCCTCCCTTTGACGGCCACCGGATCCAGCATTGCACCTTCTTCACGGCTACTGCCGGTACCGGTCAGGCCAGCTGATGCCCACCCAGCTGATGCAAGGCTGGATGATACCAGGCCGGCTGTCGCCGGACTGGAAAATGCCGTAGTGGCCTTTGGCTTCCGGCGGACAGGATCAGACAATCCTGTGGGAATGTCACGCTGCCCGAAACTCATGGACCGTGGCAGATCAAGATTGATGATATTCTGGCCGGCTTCCCTCTCCACATGAAGGCTACCCCCCAAGGCAACGCAGAACCAGGCAGCAAGATTCAGTTCAATGCCGATAGGACCACCCGCACCAAATGAAGGCTGGATTACTGGACCAGCTTCCACAGGAACCCCAGGCACTATCCAGCCAAGCTGGTGGGACGGCAAAGGCTGACCATCATAGCGGATTGCCAGCTTTACCAGATGGATGTCCGACTCCGCAATGATGTGAACCCTTCGGACTCCTGCGGACAACAGAACACAGTGGAGGCAGATGAACAGGACCTGATGCATGGCCTTCAGATCATTCCTCATTTCGATGATCGGAACGCCCACATCCAGGGTTATGTTTTTACCGGCCGCAAGATGGGAAAGCGAACTGGCCACCGACTCCACTGAGGAAGCAAGGTTGAAATGTTCTGCATGGAAGACGGCTGTTCCTTCACGTATCCTGGCATAATCGGAAAGACCTGATACAAGTTCAAGCAGCCGTGCAGCCTCCTGTCCGGCAAGGGCAAGCTCTTCGGCATGGTCAGCACCGCTCCCGGCCGACTGGTCCAGTATGCTGGTTATGCCCACGAGAGGGGCGCGCAGCTTGTCCGCCATGGCCATGACCACATCGGGAGGCAGGGGTGGGAGGCGCTGATGCGGTCCATCACTACTCGCCGGGGATGCCATATCAGGCGGCTGCAGGGAACGATCTGACTGATGGCTGTTTCTGCCATGGCGTCCCGGGAATAAGCCGGCTGATAACCGGGACAGCAGTGTGTCCCTGCCCGTACCGTTCATGGAGCAAAAGGCAGGCGCACCCGCCCTGCCCCCAGGGCTTCGCCCAGGAGTACCAGATTGACGCTGCCATCAGGGCGCTGCCAACCGGGTGGCAGGTCCAATCCGAAGGGCCGGCGTGCAATATGCTCCGGATAATGGGCATCCGAGCCTGTTACCATGGTATACCCTCCCAATACCTCCGGTGGCAGCGGGCGCACCGCTTCCACTGCGGCATACGGCCCCTCGGGCAGGAAGCCAAGCTGGGTAAGGGCTCCGTACAGGGGCCGGTCGATATGGGCTGGAATCACCAATCCGCCCCGGTCCGAAGCCAGGGCGCACAATTCGGCAAAGCCCAGTTCCAGGGCTGCGCCAAGGTAATAGTCCGGCAAGTCCAGGACGTTGTCGTCTGCATCGACCACCGCCTGGTCTCCCATGCGGCTGGCGTCATAGGGGAAGCGCTGCAGGAAGCCCAGAACAAGGCCACCGAAATCCATAGCCGCTTCCGGACTGTCGAACAGGCACAGTACATGAACCTCCTCTGCACTGCAGGCTTCCATGCCGTAGAGGGCGGCAAGTCCTTCACGCCTGGCACAGGCTGCAAAGGCCGGTGTGTTCAGGGCGCTGTTGTGGTCGGTAAGGGCGACAAGTCCCAGGCCACGCTCCCTGGCCAGCCTGGCCATCAGGGACGGCGACATTTCAAGACTGCCGCAGGGAGAGAGGCAGGAATGGTTATGCAGGTCGCAGGGGACCATCATATCGACTCATGCCCTATCAGCATCCTAGCTGGCCTGTCCATGTATGGCCGGATACAGCAGCCCTGAGACCTGGAACTGGTTGCGGTCTGTCCTGAACAAGGCTATCCCTTCCGCCCTGGCAGCTTCGATCATGTCATCGAGTATGGGCCTGGCATTGCAGAGCACCACCGCCCGTATGCCCGCCAGGGACGCCACGGCCACAGTGTTCTTGTGGGCTTGTATGGTTATCAATACTGAATCCTGGGCTGCCTTGGCCATCACGTCCGAGAGAAGATCGGAGGTATACCCGTCAAGCAGGTCTGCATCTTCGTAGGAAGCCTGGATACATTCGAAACCGAAAACCGATGAAAGCTCGCTTATTCGCATGCTCCCTCCTTAATTCTTCATTCTTCATTCTTCATTCTTCATTCTTCATTCTTCACTATTCACTATTCACTATTCACTATTCAGTAACGGATGAGGGCCCGTACGGTGGTACCGCGCCCAGGGCCTGAGTCCAGGGAAAATTCATCTGAAGAACGTCTGGCGTTGGGCAAGCCCAGTCCGGCGCCGAAGCCAAGGGACCGTATCCATTCATTGGCTGTGGAGTACCCCTCGGTAAGGGCAGCATCCAGGTCGGGAATACCCGGCCCCTGGTCTGCGGCCACTATCTCTATGCAGCCCTGACCGAGATGGAAGCTCATGGTACCGCCATCGGAATGGATGACCTGGTTCATCTCCAGTTCGTAACTGGCTACTGCAGCACGGCGTATGGTTGCCGGCTCAACCCCCAGGGACTTGAGGGCTTTCTTGAGCTCCCCCGATGCCTTGCCGGCGGTTTCAAAATCGAACCTGCGTGACTGGAAAACCATATCAGCCGGCGGTTTGTCCGTACCAGCGTCCTGGCTACCATCCGCCGTGTCCGGCAGCGCAGGATCAGCCGTGCCACTGGCGACTCCGTAGCTTGTGGAAGCTGGAACTCCGGTGCCCGATTCTCCCATACCCGGATCTCCGGTACCTGGCACTGTGGACTTGCGCCTTCTGGCCAGACCTTCCTCAAGGCGCTCCACCTCGCGGTTCATCTCCACCAGCAAGGCCCGGATGATATCGGCGGCTGTTACAATACCTACCAGTTGGCCATTCTTGTCCAGGGCCGGAAAACGGCGGTAGCCGTAGCGGTTCAGGTAGGTTATGGCAAAATTGATAGGCATGTCGGCCTCAAGGACTATGACTGCCTCGGTCATCCGCTTGGCTGCCGCATCTCCGATCCAGCCACCGTCAAGTGCTTCTATTATGTCGCCGATGGATACTATGCCCACAAGGTGCTCGTTCTCCACGATGGGTACGCCGGTGATGCCGCGGTCCCGCATGATGATCTGGGCCTCACGCAGGGTGGCTGTGGGCGGCAGGGAGACGACATCCGTGGTCATGACGTCCCGGACCTTAAGCCGGTAGATGAGCTCGAGTACTACCTGAGGGCCGCCGTCGGTGTCGATGGGTATGGATTCCATTGCGCGAAAAGTTTCGCATGAAACCGGCCCCATTACAAGCGCGACTCATTGTATGCAGTGATGCGCGACACTTCGTATGTTGCAATGCACGTCAGCAGGTACGCAGCAAGGCCACGCCCAGCACCTGCATGGCCACGGACATACTTCCATTTTAGGACTCGATCCTTCATACTTGAACCATGAACACCAGAAAACTAACCAAGATTGTCGCCACCATAAGCGACACCAATTGTTCCGTAGATTTCCTGAAGGCCCTCCATGAGGCGGGCATGAATGTGGTGCGCCTGAACACCGCCCACCAGAGTCCCGAAGGATCCGCCAAAGTAATTGCCAATGTGCGGGCAGTTTCATCGACCATAGGCATCCTGGTGGATACAAAAGGCCCGGAGGTCAGGGTCCGGGGGCTGGCCACTCCCCTTGAGCTGAAGGCAGGCGACACGGTAACCATCCCCAAGGTAGACGAGGTGCGGAAAGGGTTCAATGTCTCCTATGATGGCTTCGTTACCGAGGTTCCCATAGGTTCGCGGATACTCATAGACGATGGCAGCATTGAACTGACAGTCAAGAATGTGGCTCCCGGTATGCTCCTCTGCGAAGTCCTGAACGATGGCCTCCTGAAAGACAAAAAGAATGTAAACGTACCGAATGTCAGCCTCCGGGTGCCCAGCCTTTCAGACAAGGACCGCAGCTACCTCAAGTTCGTAGCCGAGAATGACATAGACTTCGTAGCCCACTCCTTCGTGCGCAACCGCGATGATGTCCTGGAGGTACGCCGCATCCTTGATGCCCATGGCAGCAAGGCCGCTATCATAGCCAAGATAGAGAACATCCAGGGTGTTACCAACCTGCCCGAGATCCTGGATTTTGCCGATGGAGTGATGGTCGCACGGGGCGACCTCGGGGTGGAAATACCCTTTGAACGCATTCCGGGAATCCAGAAATTCATCATCGCCGCATGCATCGAGCGCGGCAAACCGGTGATAACCGCTACCCAGATGCTGCATACCATGATAGAGAATCCCCGTCCGACCAGGGCAGAAGTATCGGATGTTGCCAATGCGGTCTTCGACGGCACAGACGCCCTCATGTTGTCCGGAGAAACCGCTTCCGGCAAGTATCCCCTGGAAGCGGTGCAGGCCATGGCCCTCATTGCCATGCAGGCAGAAAGCCAGAAACCCAAGCGGGAAAGCATAGAGTCAGCGGCAACCTTCAACCAGGTTCGCAACTACCTGGCCAGGGGTGCCGCGATGAGCGCCCTTCGTCTGCCGGTGAAGGCAATCATCGCGGACACTGAAACAGGGCGGATAGCAAAGCTGATAGCCAGCCACCGCAGCCATGTGCCTGTCTTTGCCTTCAGCCCGCGCATGAGCACTGTACGGTCTTTGTCATTATCCTATGGTGTCTTTTCAGATCAGCTCGACGCGCCCAACTCCACTGACCAATTGGTATCAAGCTCCCTGGAAATCCTGGTAAACAATGGCCTGATTGCCCCTGAAGACCTTGTTGTCATCATCGGTGGGGCCCTGGGAATGAGCGACACCACCAATTTCATGGAGATAAATACTGCGGCATCGTGCCTGAAACTGGAATGACATCCGGGAAACGAGTTCCACGGCCCCGCCGGGCAGAAAGGACAGCCATCTTGAAGACAGTATCCACGCTTCAACCGGCACGGCGATCGATACCGACCCTTCGCTGGTGTGCCCTTGTCCTGCTTGCCCTGACCTCGCTGCCCCTCGGGGCCACTGCCGATGATTTCAGTTTTGACTACAAGCCAGGGGACAAGTTCCGCTTCATTTCCCGGGTCCAGGAAGACGTCTACATCAACAGGCGTTATTCACATTCCGCCGATATACTGAGCCGCATAGCCTTCGAGGCTACGGAACTGAGGGATGATGGTGCTGCGTTCCTGAAGGGGAACCTCTCCACCAGTGTACGCGCCAGCGGTGGCTACTCCTATGTGACAGACCGCATCTACCAGTCCGAATACTGGCAACTGCCCGATGGCCGCTACGAGATAGACCCACAGTATTACATGCCAACCGTCCGCCATGTGCCTACCTTCCCGGCACGCCCCATAGAGCCCGGTGACACCTGGAATGCCCCCGGCGAAGAGCGCCATGACTTCCGCACCGATTTCGGCATACCTGACCCCTATGTCATTCCGGTGGATGTACGCTACAGCTACAAGGGCGATGGTGAATTCAACGGCACACCGGTCAAGGTGCTGACTGCTGCATACACCATCTTCTACCCGGCTCCCAGGCCACGGGCATGGACGGTGACCTTTCCCCTGCAGATAGCCGGCTACTCCGACATGATCCTGTACTGGAACCAGGAAGAAGGCGGGCTGATAGGCCACGAAAGCAGTTTCCGTTTCGTCTTCGACCTGGCCGACGGCAGGACCGTAGAGTACCGAGGCATAGCAGACGCAGAGATGATCGAGGCTGTACTCATGGACCGCGATGAGCTTGCCGGTCAGGTACGGGATGCCGTAGAAGGCCTGAAAGACGTGACGGTGACAAGCGACGAGCGCGGAGTAACCATCAGTCTGGAGAACATCCAGTTCGTTGCCGATTCAGCCAGACTGCTGCCTGGAGAGGATGCCAAGATTCAAAGCATCGCAGAGATCCTGTCGGGTATTCCGGACCATGACATCCTGATAAGCGGTCACACTGCCCTTGCCGGCACCGCGGCAGCCAGAGCCAGTCTGTCCAGGGAACGGGCCACCGTAGTCGCCGAGATGCTCATAGCCCTGGGAGCCAGGGATCCGGAGGAGGTCACTGTCATCGGGTATGGTGCCGAGAAGCCGGTAGCCGACAATTACACCGAAGCAGGCAGGGCACGCAACCGCCGGGTGGAGATAACGATACTCGAAAACTGAACCAGGTTACCCGAGGCTTGATATTTAGACGACATGGGTCTATACTCTTTATATGAACATCTGCTCATTTATTCATTCAATGGATCTACTATGACAGCTTCCACAAGAGACGACCAGGAGTTCTGCTCCTGCGCCATTGTCCACGAGAAGGCGGTACTGAATGCCAGAGCCGCCGAGGCAAGTGCTGCAGAGCTGGCCGGGCTTGCAGAACTGTTCAGGTTGTACGCCGATCCCACCAGGCTGCGCATCCTGGATGCCCTGGGTACCGGCGAACTGTGTGTGTGCGATCTGGCTGCGGTACTTGGCATGACACAGTCGGCTGTCAGCCACCAACTGGCCACCCTCCGCCATGCCCGGCTGGTACGCACCAGGAAGGACGGCAAGGTAGTGTACTACACCCTGGATGACGGCCACGTGGGCGGTATTGTCGATCTTGCCCGGACCCATCTGAACGAAGACAGGAAGGAAAACCATGGCTGATACAGCGTCAACAAACAACTGCAAACCCACTGATGCCACCGGTTACTGCAGGGTCTGTGATTTGACCGCTGCAGCAGAAAGTCATCAGATGGAATCTCCGGGAAGCCACCCCGCCGGCCACCCGGGTAGCCACCCGGCCAGCAGCCAGGATGCACAGACCACGAGCCTGCCGGACTGGGCCAAGGAAGTGCTGATGCTGGCTCTGGCAGCATCCATAGGCGTAGGCGGCTATATTCTTGAACATGCATCCGGGGCCTCTGGTGCCCCAGCCTGGCTGGGCTATGCATCCCTGGCAGTCTACGCGCTTGCCTACCTGCTGGCAGGTGGCGAGGTGCTCCTGGGGGCGCTGAAGAACATACTACGAGGCAGGGTCTTCGACGAGCTGTTCCTCATGTCCCTAGCCTCGGCCGGCGCCTTTGCCATAGGAGCCATGGAGGAAGCCATCGGTGTGATGGTGTTCTACCGGGTTGGAGAACTGCTGCAGGAACGGGCCGCGGGCAAAAGCCGCAGTTCCATCCGGGCCTTGCTGGCCCTCCGTCCCGACCTGGCCAGGGTACGGCGCTACGGCATCTGGACCGAGGTCTCGCCGGACGAGGTGGCAAGCGGTGAATCCGTATTGGTACGGCCCGGCGAGCGTGTACCCGTAGACGGTGTCATACTTGAAGGCACCGGCTCCTTTGACACCGCCGCCATGACCGGTGAAAGCCTGCCCCGGACAGTGGGTCCGGGAGACGAAGCCTTGTCCGGCTTCATAGCAGTCGATTCAGCCCTCACAATAAAAGCCGGGAAGAAGGCATCGGAATCATCAGCTGCCCGCATCATGGAACTGGTTGAGAACGCTGCAAAATCAAAGGCCAGGACAGATCTGTTCATAACCCGCTTTGCCCGCTGGTATACTCCCGGTGTGGTGATCTCTGCCCTGCTGGTGGCCTTGCTGCCCCCGCTTGTCACTGGCAGCGGTGACTTTGCCGGCTGGGCCTACCGTGCCCTGGTGATGCTGGTCATATCCTGTCCCTGCGCCTTGGTCATAAGTGTGCCTCTGGGCTATTTCGCCGGTCTTGGTGGTGCAGCCAGACGGGGCATACTGATAAAAGGTGCTTCGGTGATAGACGCCCTCGCGGATGCCAAGACAGTGGTATTCGACAAGACAGGCACCATCACTGACGGCAAGTTCAAGGTGCTGGAACTGTCGCCCGCAGATGGTTTTGACGCTGCAGGCCTGCTCCGCGGCGCAACGGCAGCCGGAACCCATTCCAATCATCCCCTGGCCAAGGCCATACGCAGTGCCTGGGAAGCCTCGAATCCTGCCGCCATCGATCCGGCTGCTGACGTCGCCGTCGGAAAAGCAACTGCTTCAGGGAAAGCCATCCCGCGGTCTATGCCCCAGTGCGATGAAGGCAGCTACACGGAGATTCCCGGACACGGCACCTCCGGTCTGCTTGATGGCCAGGAAGTGCTGGCCGGGGGAGACCGCCTGCTGCACCTGAGGAACATTCCCCATGACTGCGATGACAGTTTCCTGGGCAGTTCGGGCACCGTGGTGCATGTGGCCATGGCTGGCCGGTACGCTGGTCGCATCGACATGGGCGACTCGGTGAAGCCGGATGGGTCAGGTGCTCTCAGGGATCTGCGCAGCATGGGTATACGACGCATTGCCATGCTAACCGGGGACACGGAAAACGCGGCTGCAAGGGCGGGAGCCGAAGCAGGCATAGACGAGATCCACCATAGCCTGCTCCCCGGGCACAAGCTGGACCGGCTGGAGTCCATCATAGCCGAGGAGCGAATCCGTGGCAGGGGAACGGTGCTGTTCGTGGGAGACGGCACCAACGACGCTCCGGTTCTGGCCAGAGCCGATGCCGGAATAGCCATGGGTGGAGCAGGATCGGATGCCGCCATAGAAAGTGCCGACGTGGTGCTGATGACCGACGAGCCATCACGGGTGGCAGAAGCAGTACACCGGGCCAGACGCACCAGAACCATAGTGATGCAGAACATAGTCTTTGCCCTGGGTTTCAAGGCCGCCTTCCTGGCATTCGGAGCCTTTGGGCTGGCAGCCATGTGGGAAGCCGTGATTGCCGATGTGGGCGTAGCCCTGGTAGCAGTACTGAACTCCACCAGGGCCCTGAAGTAATTACAGCAGTGCCAGTATCTCTTCGGCGTGACCTTCCGGCTTCACCTTGGGAAAGGCTTTGACTATGACACCGTCTTTGCCGATCACGAAGGTGGAGCGCAGGACACCCTCATAGGTCTTGCCATACATCGACTTCTCGCCCCAGGCTCCATAGGCTTTGAGGACCCTGGTCTCCGGATCGGCCAGAAGATGGAAGGGCAGCTTGTATTTTGTCCTGAATTTTGCATGTGACTGGGTCTTGTCGGGGCTTACACCGATTACCACAGCGCCTTTCTGAATGAAGCTGTCCCAGGCATCCCTGAAACCGCAGGCCTCCTTGGTACAACCCGGCGTGTCGTCCTTCGGATAGA
>JAVEXH010000483.1:0-2623 GCA_034004175.1 Spirochaetia bacterium | reverse complement strand
GATGTAGCCCAGGTGATGACGAATCTGATGGACAGGACGACCAGGCTTGAAAGCGAGCTGAAGGACAGCCTGGACCAGATTGCCAGCCTCGAGCTGCAGTCCTTCATCGACCTGCTTCCTGGAACAGCCGGTTCGGGCAGGTCGGCCGTTGCAGCCGGGATCGATGTCACAGAACTCAGCCTGAGCTCCAGCGTAGTGGCCGGAACTCTTGTGCTGCTGTGCCGCGACCGCGACTACGCTGGTGCGGCACGGCTGGCCAAGGCCGGAGCAGCCCTGGGGCGCACTACGATTGCGGTATCCTTCCTGGATAGCAAGGTGGCAGCCGCAGCGGCCACTGCTGGTTCCAGTGTGGCTGCCACTGCTGGTGGCGGGCCGGATCTGGGGAAGCTACTCAAACCCCTCATGCTGGCTCATGGCGGCAAGGGTGGTGGCTCCAGCTTCTTCCAGGCAGCTTTCCCTGGCGTCCCTGAACTGGAAGCCTTCATCACTGCCCTCCGTGGAATGGCACTTTGACCATAGTCCTGGCGGCTGTCAATGCACGTTTCACTCACGCATCCCCGGTGCTTCGTTACCTGCGCAATGCCATCGAGTCTGTTTCCGGACAAGGGGCAGTGCAGGAGATATTTCTGCGCGAATACCATATCGGTCAGAACCGTCTGGATATAGTCAGGGACCTTGTTCTGGCTGCTCCGGACGTACTGCTTCTGTCGGTGTATATCTGGAACGCTGAAATCATTTCTGCCATTTTACCGGATCTGCGGGCCATGCTTCCTGCCTGCCGCCTCATCATAGGCGGACCGGAGGCCGGGTACAATGCGGCTTCCTGGCTTGCCGCCCATCCTGAGCTGGATCTGGTGGTCAGTGGAGAAGGCGAGTCGGCTGTCGCGGTCCTGGCCAGGGCTGGCTTTTCCACCGGGGCTTACCCGGACCGGCTGATGGCAGCTCCTCCTGTCGATTTTGCCGCAGTGCCGATGCCGTACCGGGCCGAAGATTTCAAGGCCCTTGAACACCGGTACCTGTACTATGAATCGTCCCGGGGCTGCCCCTTTGCCTGTTCGTACTGCCTGTCATCCCGTTCTGACCATGGGCTGCGCTTCAAACCGGCTTCACTGGTAAAGGCCGAGCTTGAAGAAATCCTGGCTTTCAGGCCGATGCTGGTCAAATTTGTGGACCGCACCTTCAATGCCGACAAGGCCAGGGCCAGGGAAATCTGGTCTTTCCTTATGAACGATGCAAAGGCCCGGGATCTTTCCAGCGGGGATGCAAGCGAGGCGCCAGCTCTGACACGCTTCCATTTCGAGGTGCACCCGGCTCTGCTGGAGGACGCTGATTTTACCTTGCTGGCACTTGCTCCACCGGGTTTGTTCCAGTTCGAGATCGGTGTCCAGACCATCCATGAACGCACACGCCGGGAAATACACCGGACCGGAAAATGGGAGCACGAGCGTGCCGCCATCCAGCGGCTGATAGGCTACAGGAATATCCATATACATCTGGACATGATAACGGGCCTGCCCTTTGAGGGGATGGACGAGGTAGGCGCCAGCTTCAGGGAACTGTCCAGCCTGGATGCTGATCATTTTCAGATAGGTTTCCTCAAGGGTTTGCCAGGTACCGAGATGCGGGAGAGGGCAGGGGAGTATGGCCTGGTCTTCCAGGCTGCTCCTCCGTACACGATACTCCGGAGTTCAACCCTGTCTGCTGGTGATCTGGCAGTTCTGGCCAGGCTGGAAGAGCTGTACGACAACATAGGAAATACCGGCAAGTACGCTTCGGAGATGGCCAGGGCGTCCAGTATACATGGCGGCAGTTTTGCAGCCTACCTGGCCTTGTCCACCTATTGCCAGGAATCAGGGTTTGACATACGGACCAGGAACGAGGTCAGGATCAGGGAGTTGCTGGCTGCCTGGCTGCAGTGAAAAAGCGTTGACCTGAACCAGTCTTGGGCGTATAGTAGGGGTGGACGCAGGTCCACCACATCAACACAGGAGAAGGTACCGTTATGCATGATTCCGACGTTGACGACAGTCAGCCTCCGGAACCTTTCCCACGGAGTAGATACCTGAAGCATCGGCGTAGCTCCGTCCGCAGTGTAGCCCTCTTCTAACTGAGCGGGGCCCGGCGGATGCAGCAATGCGCCGCAGGAGGCCCCTTATGCTCGATCAACTGATAGCACCAGACATCAAAGCCGCCATCAAAGAAGGCGACCTAGCCGACATCCTCGAATATTTCCGCGAAAGTCATCCGGCAGACGCTGCTGATGCCCTGAGCGGCTTGGAACCCCAGGAAGCCCTGGAAGTTCTCAGGCAACTGGAACAGCAGGAAGTTGCGGATATTTTCTGCGAACTGTCCAGCTCTTTCCAGAGCGAGATAGCCGAACATCTGGATCCGGAAGAACTGACCGAGCTGGTATCCTTCCTGTCCCCGGACGACAGGGTAGACCTCCTCAAATCCCTGCCCGAGGAGCGCATGGACGAGGTCATGCCATCCCTGGACAAGTCCGACCAGGACGAGGTCAATCGGCTGGCCGGTTATCCTGAGGGTACTGCGGGCTCCATAATGACGACGGAATTCATAGCCCTGCCCGCTGGACTCAGTGTGGCCCAGGCCATGGTCAGGATAC
>JAVEXH010000044.1:0-11940 GCA_034004175.1 Spirochaetia bacterium | reverse complement strand
GCTGGGTTTCACGGTACACAGGCTTGCCATCGGTAACTTTCCTGGACAGCTCATTGCCCTCCTCGGCCAGATGGGCAGGGACTATCAGTTCGTTGATTTTCCGGCCCCGTGCCTCGTCCAGACCAAACTGGAACATCCTGGAGAACTCACGATTGCAGTCGATGAGGCGATCTTCTTCATCCAGTACCAGTATGGCAAAGGGAGAACTCTGGAACAGGTGGGCCAGTCGCCGTTCACTGTCACGGGTTTTCTCGTGTGCAGCAAACAGTTCCAAGGCCATTTCCACAGATGACAGGAGCACATAGCGCCCGGAGTCCTTTACGACGTACCCATAGCGGGTAATGCCCCGGACTCGTTCCACCATGTCACGGGACGAATGAGACGACAGGAATACCACGGGCACCATGCGCTCTGACAATATGGCTTTGGCAGTCTGCGGACCATCCATGCCGGCGCCAAGATCTATATCCATCAGGACTAGCTGTATCGAAGGGTCAAGCCGTATCGTCTTTACCGCTATCCTGCCTTCAGGAGTCACTGTTACCGAGTACCCATTATCTTCAAGTATGCGGCGCATGACCATGGCCACAACCGGCTCGTCTTCTACCAGGAGTATTTTTATGGGACCAGACATCAACACTCCTCCGATTCCCCGCCGCCGTACGCGACTACGGGCCGTAACTATGAAAGTTGAGCGTAATGATAACGGTCAGCACAGGCATGTGCAAGAAACAAAGATACAGAAATCTGTCCACAGGGGAGGAACCCAGTTATAAGCAGAATGCTCAACAGGAACTGGCGAGGGTGCTCTTGATAACCTGTACCAATTGGGCCTGGGTAAAGGGTTTGGCGATGGAACAAGCTATACCAAAGTGTCCGGTAAAATTCTGTATGGAATCGGCTTCGGTGGAAATCCGGCCTGACATCAGCACAATGGGGATTTTAGGCTTTTTCTGGTGTACTTCCAGCGCCAGATCAAGTCCATTACGCTCGGGCAATACAACATCTATGATAACCAGGGAAACATCGTTTTCAGCCAGAACAGCCAGCCCTTCCGCTGCAGAAGCAGCGCTCAGAGCCTTGTAACCAGCCCTCTCAAGCATGAGGGTGGTGACTTCCCGTATACTCCACTCATCATCAATTATCAGAACTGTTGACATGTGCAGAAACCCCGATCCATGATAAATGCTTCAATCTTCCTTTGAATTATAGCGAGGCCTGAACATTGTATCAAGGCTGACTGACCTATGGAAAACCAGCGCAAGGGAAGCCTGCGCAAGCTTGACGACACGCTGGACGCCCGGTATCATGCGACACAGGTCGGGATGGCGGAATTGGTAGACGCCAGGGACTTAAAATCCCTTGTGCCGCAAGGCGCGTGCGAGTTCAAGTCTCGTTCCCGACAGATGAAACGATTTGACACCCAGCTTGTGTCCCTTCGCCAACTGGGGCGGGATTATTTCGAACTCCGCTTCCTGTGGCCTTCAGCCGGATCTGCCGGGTCAGTCACCCCCAGCCTTGCACCCCAGCCAGGCACCTTCCTGACCATCCGGACCGGCAGCCATTACGATCCCGTACTACGCAGACCCTTTGCCCTGTCTGACTATGATGCAGATCACCACGAGGCCGCAATCATCTTCCAGAGACGTGGCAGAGGAACCGCCTGGCTTGCGGATCTGGAACCCGGAGCCAGCCTTGACATCCTGGGTCCCTTGGGAAAAGGCTTCAACCTCCCGCCCCATGGTTCCAGGCCTGTGCTGGTGGCTGGCGGTATAGGCTTGGGGCCGATTCTGTACCTTTCACGCTTTCTGACTGCAGAAGCAAGCGCTGGCCACTGTGAAGCACCCATCACAGTACTAGGCTTCCGGTCGGCTGATTTCGTTCCCCGGATCGATCTCCCGGCCAGTACCGTGATCTGTACCGATGATGGTTCGGCCGGCTTCCACGGCACAGTAGTGGACTGGTTGACCGGCGCCGACACCAGCCTGCCAGCTGCTTACTACGGTTGCGGCCCCCTGCCCATGATGGCCGCCCTGGACAGGCTGGCTGACCAGCGCAGGGCTCCCTTCCAGGCAGCAGTGGAGCAGTGGATGGCCTGCGGCATCGGTGCCTGCGCCGGCTGTGCGGTGGCCATGAAAGATGGTTCGTACCTCAAGGCCTGCGTCGATGGTCCGGTCATAAACGGCCGCCTGGTGAACTGGGAGGCAGAGGCATGAACCTGAGCGTGCGCATCGCAGACCTGGTCATGCAGAATCCCGTTGGCGTCGCCAGCGGAACCTTTGGTTATGGCGAAGAGTACGGAGCTTTGATGGATGTACAGTGGCTCGGCGCCCTGTATACCAAGGCGGTTACCCCCGAACCACGCATAGGCAACCCCGCTCCACGCCTGGCTGATACACCGGCAGGCATGCTCAACTCCATTGGCCTGGCAAACCCGGGTCTGAATGCCTTCATACGTGAGAAACTGCCAGTCCTGGCAACCGGACAACAGGCAGCACAGCGCTGTGCCGTAATCGTGAACGTGGCCGGCAGAACAGAGGAAGACTACCTGGAGGTTGTCGAGGCTTTGGAAGACGAGGATGGCGTTGATGGCTACGAGATAAATGTCAGCTGTCCCAATGTGGCCCACGGCGGCATGGCCTTCGGCACTGACTGCATCCTGGTCGAACGCCTGACCAGGCGTTTGCGTGACTGCACCCAGGAGGGGGCACACAAACGACAGGGAGGGCGTCGTCGACCCATCATGGTAAAACTGTCGCCCAATGTAACAGACATCACCGCTACCGCAATGGCCGCCGAGGCAGGAGGAGCGGATGCCGTGTCGTGCATAAACACCCTGGTTGGCATGGTCATCGATGTAAAACAGAAAAAACCGGTCCTAGCCATGAAGACCGGAGGCCTGTCTGGCCCGGCCATACGGCCTGTAGGCGTCGCAGCAGTGTACAAGGTTTCCCGGGCAGTGAGCATTCCGGTCATAGGACTCGGCGGTATCACCGATGCCGATGACGCCTTGCAGTACCTGCTGGCAGGCGCCTGTGCCATTCAGGTGGGAACAGCCCTCTTCAACCGCCCGGAGACCCCGGCCGAGGTTCTGGCTGGCATAACTGCCTTCATGGAACGCGAAAAACTTGATACAGTCGGCGATATCAGCAAGCTGTTGCACTGAGGTTGCCAAAGGCATCTGTCAAACCCCGGGGAGTCCCCGCCATTTAACCGCATTCTCATATAATCCTCATATTCCATTCAACAAGGCTCACTATCTTCTGCACATCGCGGCGGGACAGACCGGACCGCGACGCCTGCATCCACTATGGAACAGGCGGAGGCCGGAAACCCGGCCACACCAACGGAGGATACCCGTATGAAGAAGACGTTGCTCATCGCCGCACTCGTACTGCTCGCAGGCTCGGCCTTTGCCCAGGGCAAGTTCACCTGGATCTCCAAAACCAGTGATGATCCGGACAAGATGCTGCCCGGTGTAAATCCGGCACTGGTAAGCGGCACCATCGTGACCGCCGGTAGTTCAACGGTATTCCCGGTGTCGGAAGTCATTGCCACCATGTTCAAGGAAGACGGCTTCAAGGGTCAGGTCACCATCGATTCCATCGGCTCAGGTGCCGGCTTTGAACGCTTTACCAAGACCGGCGAGACCGACATCTCCAATGCATCCGTTCCCATCAAGCAGTCCCAGATCGACGCAGCCAAGGCCATAGGCCGCACTCCCCTGGAGTTCCGCCTCGGAACCGATGCCCTGGCAGTAGTGGTAAGCAAGAGCAACACCTTTGCCAAGGACATGACCAAGGCAGAACTGGCCAAGGCTTTTGGAACCGCCACCTACTGGTCCGACATCCGCGCCAGCTGGCCCCGCAGGGAGATCAAGCGCTTCATCCCCGGTACTGATTCCGGAACTTTCTCCTACTTCGTGGAAGAAATCTTTGCAAAGAAGGCAGAGCCCCTTCTCAAGGCCTCCAACCTGCAGCTGTCCGAGGATGACCATGTTCTGGTCCGCGGTGTAGAGGGAGATCCCTATGCCATCAGCTTCTTCGGCTTTGCCTACTACCAGGAGAACGCTTCCAAGCTGAACATCCTGTCCGTCAATGGTGTAGCCGCCAATGCCCGGAATGTCGACAACGCTACCTACCCCCTGGCCCGCCCCATCTTCCTGTACAGCGATGCCAGGATCATGAATGACAAACCCCAGGTAGCCGCCTTCATTGCCTACTACCTGACCTATGTGGGAGATGCCCTCAAGGATGTCGGTTACTTCCCCGCCCCTGCAGCAGACCTCAAGAAAGCCAAGCAGAACTGGCTTGATGCTGTGAAGGGCCGCTACTAGGATTACATGCCGGACCGCTGGCCTGGACCAGACTGGCGGTTTCTGGACAGATCACCGAGCCTCAGACACCGGGATGAAAATCCCGGTGTTCTGGATTGTCAGAGGTCATGAAAGCGAATGCGATGAAAACCGAAGATACTGCCTTATACCCGGAAGAGTCGCGCGGTGTACTGTCACTGGGACAGCGCAGCCGGCCTGGGGAAACCTTGATACAAGCCTTCCTCTTTTTCTGCGCGGCTGTCTCCATTCTGACGACCGTTGGCATAATAATCGTGCTGGGCACTGAATCCTTCAGCTTCTTCAGGGAAGTGAGCCTGTGGGAGTTCATCAGTGGCACCTCCTGGCAGCCGACCATCGGGGAGTTCGGCATACTGCCCCTGCTGAGCGCTACCTTCATGACCAGCCTGGCAGCCATGACCGTAGCACTTCCCCTCGGCCTGGGTGTGGCCATCTATCTGGCTGAATACGCCTCCGAGCGAGTCAGGGAGACGCTGAAACCCATACTCGAGGTTCTGGCAGGGGTACCGACAGTGGTATATGGATACTTTGCACTCACGGTGGTCACTCCTTTTCTCAGGAACCTGTTCGGCAGCGATACGGTGGAAGTCTACAATACACTGTCCGCCGGTCTGGTGATGGGAATACTGATCCTGCCACTGATAAGCTCGATGTGCGAGGACGCCCTGTCATCGGTACCCCGGAGCCTCCGCGAGGCTGCGTACGCCATGGGTGCCACGAAGCTGGAAACCAGCATCAACATCATCGTACCCGCCGCTTTTTCGGGCATAGCGGCGGCCTTCATACTCGGCTTGTCACGGGCGGTCGGTGAGACAATGATAGTAGCTCTTGCGGCCGGAGCAGGACCCAACTTCACCCTCAACCCCTTCAAGGCCGCAGAGACCATGACCGGTCACATCGTACGCATTTCCGGTGGCGATATTTCTTACGACTCGATGGATTACCGGAGCCTGTTTGCCATTGCCCTGGTCCTGTTCCTGGCAACCTTGCTGCTCAACATGCTGTCCAGACGCATTGTGAAGAAATACAGCGAGGTCTACGAATGACCCAAGCCAGCGCACACGAAGCCTTTGCACAGAACCTGGACTCCAGACATGCAAAAGGCAGTATCTGGCGGGTGGTTTTCATGCTGTCAACCATCCTGACCATACTTTTCCTGGCAACCTTGATAATAACGATACTCGACGATGCCTTCGGCTATGTCGTGATGGTGAACGACGTTGATCCATCCACCCTGGCCCGCGGGGGGACACTGCTCGAGGGCCAGAATAAGGACCAGCTTCTGCTGACCCTGGAAGAACATCTTTCAACCAGGCGATACCGTGCCCTTGAACGAGAAATACCCATGGCCCAGCGGACAGCCCCGGACCTGCTCGAGATAGCCCTGACCGAGATCGTGAAGCCCCAGGTAGCCCAGACCTTCAATCTGTTCGAATCCCTGTTCGGAAAAACAGAAATACTCCAGGAGGTCAGTGAGAAGTACCCCGACGGCCAACTGGTGTTCCGCTCCTGGGTAAGCATGCGTTTCCTTACCGCGCCACAATCCTCCAGGCCCATGAGCGCGGGGGTCATGACTGCCATCAAAGGCACCGTGCTGACCATCCTGATAACCATCCTGGTTTCCTTCCCCGTGGGCATTGCCGCCGCCATCTGGCTGGAAGAATATGCCAGCGATAACACCCTGAACCGGATCATCCGGGTAAACATCTACAACCTGGCTGGCGTTCCTTCGATAATCTATGGCATGCTCGGCTTGGCTGTTTTTGTGCGCGGTATGGAATCCTTCACCTCGGGAGCCATGTTCGGCGTCTCCACGGGCGGTGAAGTTGCCAATGGCCGGACCATCATGTCTGCGGGTCTGACCCTGGCCCTCCTCATCCTGCCAGTCATCATCATAAATGCCCAGGAAGCACTCAGGGCCATTCCAGGATCACTGCGGCAGTCCAGTCTGGCCGTGGGGGCAACCAAATGGCAGACCATAGCCCATCATGTGCTGCCTGCCAGTTTTGACCGCATCCTGACCGGAGCCGTCCTGGCCATCTCAAGAGCCATAGGCGAGACGGCACCCCTTGTTGTGGTGGGAGCATCCACCTTCCTGACCCGTGACCCCGATTCGGTGTTCTCCAAATTCACTACCCTACCCATACAGATCTACCAGTGGACCTCCCGCCCCCAGGCCGAGTTCAGGCACCTTGCGGCGGCAGCCATCCTGGTGCTACTGGTGCTGATGCTGTCCCTGAATGCCTTTGCCATCATCACACGCAACAAACTACGGAAACAGAAGAGGTTCGGATGATGAACATGCTCCTGAAACGCACTACCAACCCCGGCAGACTTGACGCGGCCATAGAAGACGGCCAATCGAAATATGCCATGGAAGCCAGAGGACTCAGCATCTATTACGGCAACTTCAAGGCCGTAAACACCCTGGACCTTGGTTTTGAGAAGAAAAAAGTAACAGCCCTCATCGGCCCATCGGGCTGTGGCAAGAGCACGGCACTGCGGGCTTTCAACCGCATGAATGAATTGATCAGTGGTGTGAGGACCGAAGGCGAGGTGCTCTTCCACGGCGTGAATGTGTATGATCCCGATGTGGATGCTGTACAGGTACGTCGCTGGGTGGGCATGGTATTCCAGAAGCCAAATCCGTTCTCCAAGAGCATCTACGAGAACATAGCCTGGGGAGCCAGGATAAACGGTTACAAGGGTGACTTTGATGAACTGGTCGAAGGCAGCCTGAAGCAGGTAGCACTCTGGGATGAAGTGAAGGACAAACTCAGGGAGAGTGCCTATGCCCTCTCGGGCGGCCAGCAGCAGAGGCTGTGCATAGCCAGGGCCATTGCCCTTAAACCCGAAATACTCCTGATGGACGAGCCCACCAGCGCTCTGGATCCCATCTCCACGGCAAAGATAGAAGCCCTTCTGGATGAACTGAAAAAACGCTATACAATAATCATTGTGACGCATAACATGCAGCAGGCAGGAAGGGTCTCGGACAAAACCGCCTTCATGCTCCTGGGCGATATGATTGAATACGCTGACACCAAAGAACTCTTCTTCAATCCGAAGGACGAGCGGACAGAGAATTACATTTCCGGCCGTTTCGGCTGAGTGGAGAACCGGGACCATGACGACACGAATACAATTCAATGAAGAGATGAACAGGCTGCATCACGATATACTGGCCATGGGCACCAGGGTGGAGGAAGACCTCCGCAAGGCCCTCGAGGCGCTCAAAACAGGAGACCTGTCACTGGTGACCGAGGTAAAGGCCAGCGACGAAGTAGTAAATGCGATGCAGGTCAAGATCGAGGATCAGGCATCCAAACTCATAGCAACCCAGCAACCGGTTGCCCGGGACCTGCGGGAACTGGTAACCGTCTTCAAGATGACCGACAATCTGGAACGTATAGGCGACCATGCGGTCCATCTGGCCAAGGCTGCCAAGCGCCTTGCCAAGGATCCCTACCCCCGGTCACTGGACAGGTTGCAGATAATGGCTTCTGTAGGTTCGGCCATGATACAGGATGTGGTTACCGCCTACCTTAACCAGGATGACGAACTGGCCAGGAAGACTGCAGCCAGGGATGACGAGATTGACACCGAACACAAAGCCTTCGTGGGCGAGGTCCTGGCTTACCTGATGGAGAATCCGGACAAGGCCCAGCAGGCAACGCGGCTCATAGCCACCTCCAGCTTCATAGAGCGTCTTGGTGACCATGTGACAAACCTGTGCGAGGCTGTCGTCTTCATGACCAGCGGCGTCCACGTAGAACTGAACGACTGAACAATTGAACGTCTGAGCAGGATCGGAGGCAAATGGTGTCCAAGGCGCATATTCTCGTTGTAGAGGATGATCCAGATATCCGCGAACTGCTGGCCTACAGCCTTGGCAAGGAAGGCTACATAATCCTCCAGGCAGCCAGCGGCGAGGCAGCGGCCAGGATCATGGAGGACGTGCTGCCGGATCTGATTCTACTGGATGTGATGCTCCCCGGCATGGACGGGCTGGAACTATTACGTCGGTTGAAGTCAGACCAGAGATTCAGGACTGTTCCCGTCATTCTTGCCAGTGCAAAGGGTGAGGAGTCAGATGTGGTGGCAGGGCTGGAGCTTGGTGCGGAAGACTACGTTACCAAGCCCTTCAGTCCCCGGGTCCTGCTTGCCAGGGTCAGGACAGCCCTCAGACGCCATTCCCACCCTGACAACGCACAGCCAGTTGATGAAACCATCCGGGTCGGAGCCTTGTCTCTGGACGCGGCCAGACACGAGACCCGCCTGGACGGTAAAAAGCTGGAACTGTCGGCCACTGAGTTCTCGGTTCTCGAGGTACTGGCCAGATCCCCGGGGAGGGTCTTTACCCGCAGCCAGATAATCGATGCTGTACGTGGCCACGATTACCCGGTTACCGACCGTTCCGTGGATGTCCAGATCCTGGCCATACGCAAGAAACTCGGTTCAGCAGGCGAACTGGTGGAGACCGTACGCGGCGTTGGGTACCGGTTCAGG
This sequence comes from Spirochaetia bacterium, assembly GCA_034004175.1. Taxonomy (GTDB): domain Bacteria; phylum Spirochaetota; class Spirochaetia; order Treponematales; family UBA12059; genus MIBM01. The sequence continues at coordinate 3,077 of JAVEXH010000044.1, read as the reverse complement.
GAAGAACAGACGTGAAACGCTCGCGCTTTGCGGTCAGGACCTTTGCCCGATTGCTTCTTGCATCCGCCCTCCTTACCGGCTTGATGGCCGTTTCAACGGTTCTGACCATGCGCAGGCTCTATGGAGATGCTGCCGGATTCTCCCTGAGCCAGGCTGCTTCGTCCTTGGCTAATATGGCAGCCATCAGCACCCGGGACACCAGTGGCTCTAGCGACGAGGGCATCGGCAGCGGGGCCACCGGAAATCTGATACTGGACACGGCTGCAGCCACCCGCTTCTGTGCCCAGGCGGCTGAAGGCACACGCTTGAGGGTTACCCTTATCGGCGCTGATGGCGCGGTGCTGGGAGACTCACGATCAGAACCATCCAGCATGGAAAACCACGCAGGAAGACCCGAGTTTGTCCAGGCACTCCAGGGAGAGCTCGCCACCGCCTTCAGGGAATCCCCCACCCTTGGATTGGACATGGCATACGCGGCAGCCCCGGTCATCATCGATGGCAGGATTGCCGGAGCCCTGCGGGTAGCCATGGACGCGCCGGACCTGGCAGAACGACTGTCTCCTCTGGTCTGGATGGCTGCCATCATTGCCAGCCTGTTCATAGCCATCCTGGCAACATTCAGCGCCAGGATGGGTGCAAGCGTGATGAAGCCTGTAGAGGCTCTGATGGGTGCCGCTGCCAGGTGGTCGGCAGGAGAACTGGACACCCGGGTGCCCCGTTTCACGGATCCTGACCTTGCAAGCCTCACCGAAACCATGAACACCATGGCAGCCGAACTGTCCGACCGCATGAAGGCCATGGCACAGCAGCAAGGGGAATTGTCTGCCATCCTCGATGGCATGAACGAGGCGGTAATTGCCACTGATGCCGATCTGTCGATACGCATGGTCAATACGAAGGCCAGGGAACTGCTTGGCTCCCGGGGCAGGCGCAGCGGAACCGGCGCAACGGAAAGCCAGTCAACAGAAACCAGGAAAGACAGCAGGGCCATCACCGGGAACAAGACGGCAGATGCCGGTTTCCTGGGGCGACCACTTCTGCAGACCTGTGGCAGCAGTTCCCTCGATGCCCTTGCCAGGCGATGCATAGACAACCACACCCCCCAGGATGAGGAAATCAGTCTTTACGGAGACACCACCAGCACGGTGCTTGCCTACGCCGCACCTCTGGTAATGGAGGATGGCAGGCTTGGCGCAATCCTCGTGCTGAACGACATAACCCGGATCAAGCGCCTGGAACGGGTACGGCGTGACTTTGTAGCCAATGTTTCCCATGAACTACGCACTCCCATAACCCTGATAAAGGGCTTCATCGAGACTCTTGAGGATGGAGCCATCGCCAAGCCTGAAGAGGCGGCCAGGTTCATGGGCATCATCAGACGACATGCCGACAGGATGGCATCCATAGTGGAAGACCTGCTTGCTTTGGCAAGGATGGAGAACCCCGAACGGGGGTGTCTGGCCATGCATTCTTGCCGGGTAATGGATATCATAGGCAAGGCCGTAGAATCCCTGGACGGCAGACCGGCCTTGAAGTCTGTTTCCATACTGGTGGATTGCCCGCCGGACCTGGAAATAGTTGCCAATGAAGGCCTGATCGAACAGGCCTTGGTAAACCTCCTGGACAATGCAGTAAAGTACGGGCCGGAAGGTGGCTCGGTACGAGTGAAGGCCACTCTGGATACATCAGATGATTCTGTGTACCTGAGTGTGAGCGACGAAGGCCAGGGCATACCAGCCAAGGATCTGCCAAGGCTCTTCGAACGGTTTTACCGGGTTGACCGCGCCAGGAGCAGGGAGCTTGGGGGCACCGGGCTTGGCCTGGCCATAGTCAGGCACATAGCCATGGCCCATGGTGGTACCGCAACGGTGCGGAGCACCGAGGGCTATGGCAGCACCTTCTGTATCACCCTGCCATCTGCACCCCTGAGTATCCATTCCGCCGAGCCGTCGGACGAAACCGAAACGATCAGTTCCTGAGCATAGCCGAACCAGCGGTGTATCCCGGGCGAGGCCTCGATGCTGGCCAGACCTTGTGCATCAGGCTGGATGCTTTTACCCCAGGGGCTATCGGAGGCCATGTCACCTGGCAAGCCGGAAATCCAGACCGGAATCCTGGCAGGCGTCTTCAGATAGTCGGCCCGGAATCTCCCTTCGGCCACCGCCTGAGCCACGGCAGCAAGGTCACTGTCCCAGGGATCGGCCATCCTGAGTTCCGCTTCTTCGGCAAAGCGCCTGAAGTTGAAGCCTGCCGCGTCCCAGCCACCCTGGTACAGACGGAAGGCCAGCTCTGCAGCCAGGCCGCTGCCTGCATCCAGTACCAGTGTACTTTCAGGCTCGGACACGAGCGTCCCTGAACCCAGGGTCCCTGAATCAAGGCCTGAAGAATCCAGAGGCCAGATGGCACCATAGGGTTGCCCACGGAAGGAGCCAAAAACAGGCCTGCACCGGACAGCCGCAAAGCCTGTCCGTGGCAGGGGCAGGACCAGGGTATCACCCGGGCAGGCCATGCACGCCTCCCCCACCGTAGACAGGCTGCGCCAGTCCAGTTCCCAGCCATCGGCACCCGACCAGGCAGGTGGCAACTCCGGCATGACTACAGAGACAGAAAGCTCTGGCCAGGGGATTGTACAGGCAGCCTGACTCAGGCTTGCCAGTCCAAGTACACAATAGATAAAGCTGCTTGTTGCCCGAAGCCGGGTGGGAACGTGTCCGTAGTTTTTCATTCCCACTTCACGCCACCAGGATCCATCCTGCCTGCGGAATACCTTGCCTAGGGATACGTTTTGGCACATACTGTGTAACTGATGGATGCGAACCAGACCTATACCGACCAACTGGAACAAGCCCTGCTCGGGAAGATCGAGCGCATGGACAGATACGAACTGAAGCAACTCAGGGACGACTACAAGTTGTTCCAGTCAGCCTTCCAGGGCATCTACAATGTGCTTCTCCGCAAGGGTCTCATACACGAGGATCCGTACAAACTTGAACTGAAGATCTCCGAGGTTCAGACGCCACCGGAAGGTTCGTTTGCAGAAAGCGAAAAACTGGACCAGATGTGCATCCGCCTTTCCC
>JAVEXH010000482.1:0-2640 GCA_034004175.1 Spirochaetia bacterium | reverse complement strand
GAACCCCTGTCTGTATGATCCTCTCACTGTCTCCGGTTCCGGCACCATCACCACCGGGTATGTAATTGTTGTCTATGTCATGGAACAGGAATACAAGAGCCTGGTCTGTCTGGTTGGGGATCAGTGCCTTGGGGATCCTGTACCTGCCCGGTGCTGTGATCGGATGATCGTCCAGTATTGCCATGTTTCCGGATATCGCTGGATAGGGGAGAGGTACCGTGTACAGTTGAATGTATATTGGCGCATTGGCGTTCAGAGACAGATCCGAACTCACATAGCTCAGATCCAGCCCGATCTCGTCGTCATGGAAGTACCGGGTGGTGAAGGTGATGCTGAAAGAGGCACCCAGGGCGGCACCTTTGGCACTCGTTACACCGGAGGTCACTGTCAGGCGGTAGCTTTTATCAGGTTCCAGGCGTGATGCGGGGGTGAAGCTGGCTGTGCGGGATGCACCATCGTACGACAGGGTTCCCGGAACATCAGCGGCAGGAGACAGGCGGGTCAGGGTAACGGTGCTTCCCGTGATGGTGGCAGGATCAAGGTCAACGTCAAAGACGGCGCTGATGGCGGCCGAGGTGGATATGTCGTTGGCACCTAGCTCGGGAGAAGCACTCAGGATCCGGGGTGGGTCGCCGGCCAAGTATACGGTCACATCATCTGCGATCCGTTGCTGCATCTGCTCCACCAGGGGGTTCTCGCATGAAACGGCGGTACCGAATAGTACAAGAGTAAGTACCACAATAGCCGCCCGTGAAACCGTGCTTCCCTTTTGCATAGCTTACTCCTTGATCCAGCCATTCCAATCCGACTGCCAGTGCAGTCTGTTTTACTATTATTTGTATCTAAATACGATTTAAATACTAATAAATGATATCGCAGTGGATTATAGATGTCAAATCAAGTAATGAATAAATTCCGAAGGCTGGGCGCAGGCCGGAACCGGGGTGCGCATGCTGGCTGGGTTGCTATGGGAGAATCCGATGATAGGGAATTGGACCGAGGTCAGGAGGCCTGTCAGCAGGCGTTGAAGGAGCTGCCCCGGGGGCCTTTCCAGCGCGGGTTCTTGGAAGACATGTCTTCTATGTAGTAAGGCGGTTTTACAATCAGGGTCTTGGTGCCTATGGTCTGGCCCAGGTGTCTGGCTATCCAGCGGGATATCTGGAGCACCACGAATTTCTTTCTGAGCCTGCCCTGCATGTCACGGTTCAGGATCTGGGGTATGGTGTTGCTGGCTACTATTTCGTCTATCACCGGATTGTTCAGCTTCTCCCGGCCTTCCTGGCTGGTATAGAAATGAGTAACCAGGAAAACGATCTTGTTGGGCTTGCCCGTCTTCACCAGTGAGCAGGCCTTTACTATGGTGCCGCCGGTGCGCACCATATCATCTATGACCACGACATCCCGGCCTTCCAGATCCGACAGGCCAATATCCGAGTGTGGGCTTATCTGCATGGAGACGGTGCGTTCACCGTCGCGTTGCTTGTCTATGATCAGGATAGGTACCAATGGATCCTTGAGCTCTGCCTGTACTTCTTTTACGAAGGGGAGGGCTCCCTTGTCCGGTGCGCACAGTACCAGTTTGCGCTCGTCAACTATATCGGAACCTGCAAAGTACTCGGCATATACGTCGGCAGGCTGCAGGTTGTGGAAGCCGCCGGGGAAACAATCGGTGAACAGGGCCTTCACCGAGGATGAATGGTTGTGGACCGTAATCACCTCGTCCACCCCGGAGGCCTTGAGGAGGTCGGCATACAACCTGGCCGAGAAAGGCTGTCCGTCGAATTTCTTGAAATCTTTTGCATCCCGCTGGTAGCCGGTCACGCCCTGGTCCGGCCCCGGGCCGCGGTCCTGGGCGCTGAAGAACAGGTCGGGCTCCAGGAGGGTAACCTTCTCGGCACCGTTGTCCTTGGCTGCCCTGGCTATGAGGCAATTGCGGAAGGCCAGGTCGTTGCGGCTGATGTCGTTCTGGGAGGTGCTTACCAGAAGTATCTGTCTGCCTTCGAGTTTGCGCCCGATGTTGTCCCAGTTGTCTTCGTCCAGGATGAACCGGGGACAGAATTCGCCGTTCAGGAAGGTCTTCAGGGAAATCATATCCGAGTAATCGATGCGCTGGGTCATGTGCTGGGCAATGTCCTCGACGAAAGGGTTGTCGGCAACGGAACCGATTATGGCAACTTTCTTCATCTGGGCAGCCTCCTGGGCACTGCAACTATATCAGAACCGGCCGATTTAAGACAGGCCGGAATGCACCGAAGCCGCCCTGGAAATTACTTTTTTCAGACTTGTGGTTCCAGCTCGCGGGTCTCCGAAGTCTGGCCCACGAAAGACCAGAACCCGTCAACACTGAGGGGCTTGCTGACGAAAAAGCCCTGTATGGTGTCGCAACCCCGGGATCGCAGGGCATCCAGCTGCTCGGGGGTCTCAACTCCCTCCGCTATGGATTCCATGCCGAAGGACCGGGCCAGGGACACAATGGCAGTGGCAATCTCGCCACCTTCGTAGCGTGAGTCGATGCTCTGGATGAAGGCCTTGTCTATCTTGAGGGTGTCAAAGGGAAGCTTGTCGATGTACCGAAGGGATGAATAGCCAGTGCCGAAATCATCCAGGGCCAGGCTTACGCCCATGTTCTTGAGCTCATGC
>JAVEXH010000481.1:0-2641 GCA_034004175.1 Spirochaetia bacterium | reverse complement strand
GTTGCAACCTCTATGGCCTTCACATCTTCTGCAAATGTCGAAGGCATGACAAGGATCATCCGCTTGTCTTCACCTTTTTGCTGGGCAATGCGGTATGCATCAAGCAGGGCCTCTGTTGTGAAGTAAACCCGGCCTATGGCAGCTCCTGGTGCACCTGTTATTCCACCGTTGGTTGCCTTCAATTTCCTGACCGAGCTCATGTCCACAACTGGATGCAGTATTTCATTAAGGCGACCAGGCTGGATGGAGTTGATCACAAAGGCATCATCCACCACCTTGCGCTTGTTCAGATCAAGATAGAGTTTAAGATCCGCCTGGGTACTCTTGGCCATGACCTGACGCTGCTCTATCAGCCACAACTTGTCTTTCTCTATCGTGAAACGGATCTGCCGGATTTCAAGATGATGATCTTCCAGCACCAAAGCCATCCGCTGTAGTTCCTTCAGATGCTTTGGCGTGATCCGGTTGATGTCATCACCGGCTGCACCGATCTCGTCGAAACGTTCAACAAAATATTCACCTTGCAGCTTTTTCTCGCCATTTACCACATTGCGGGTGTAAAAAGCACCTGAACATGAACTCTTGCCATAGTTGCCGTACACCATGGGCTGGACGAGTATGGCGGTATCGGCATCGTCCTGGTCATCAAGGAACAACATATGGGAGATGCGTTTTAGTGCAATATCAAGCTGTTTCCAGGGATCATCAAAAAACCCTTCCGGCAGCAGATCGGCATAGGAGTCCATCATCACCGATGACTTGCTTGCCGATTTATCACCGGAGAGGCTCTTGTTGGCCATGACTATGCGCTCTGAGATTTTAGCCTGATCCTTCTCGCGGCCTTCAAGCTCAGCGATCCGCTCTTCGATCTTGAGCATCCCGCGGGCCAGGAAGGCTATTTCATGGGCACCGAAGTTCTCACCGACATTCTTGTTGAATCCTGCCACCGTTTCACGGGCAAGGCCAAAATTGTGCAGTGCCGGATAATTTGAAATAGCCAGGTTCGGCGAGATTACAATTTTCAGCAACAGAGGCTCACTGCTGCTGCCATAACGTTTGTCTACTATGTCTTCGATACGTTTGATGCTCGGGCGAATTGCGCCGACAACATCATACTGCTCAAGATGGGAAGCCACATCTGTATCAAGGATGAACCCCGGTAGTATCGGAAAATCCAGATCAGCAAACTCGTAGGCTTGCCGGCCGCGTTGTCCAAGCTTATCCGGATCCACTCCCTTTTTCATTCGATCTTTCTGGCTGAAATAATGCACACTGGATTTCATCGATGGCTCCTTGTCTAGAAGAGGGAAAGAACGCCGTTTACCGGACCACGCAGGAAGGCTTCAAACATGGAACTAGCTCCCTGAGCCAGATACCTCTGCAGTTTGGCCACGTCGCAGATGTTTTCTCCAACGACAGCGAACTGGATAACGCTTCCATGCTTTACCTTGCCCCATTTGAACAAGGCATTGAGATTGGTAATGCGTTCTCCATCATAATAGACCACCACTTCCAGATCCTGATGTTTCACTTTGTAACTATCAATGATACGTTTCCAGGCCTCCACATTGCCGTTATGGAATAGTTCATTGGCAACCCGAACCGCATACATCGGGGTCATTCTGGAACCTGGCCTTTGAATCGGTGCAGTGGCTGCAGCGGGAGTTGGCATGACAACATCAGGTGCGGTGACAGGTTCCGCAACAGTTCTGGGTGAAGGTTTTGCCACGACCGCCCGGCCTGACCCTGAAGTGACCTTGGCAACTTTCCCGGTCTTGACTGTCCCTTTTGATACCGGTTTCTCGACTTGTTTTGGCTTGTATGTACAAGACCCCTTAAGCAGGGCTGAATCTTCCTTGGGTTTCTTCCCCTGATACAGATCAAGAAGGATTGAACATGCTTTGTCGGCCAATCTGGCATCAAAGTCCTTGCCGAAAGCACCGGCATAGACCACGAGTAATTCCCTTTTGTTCAATCTGTCTATCCGCAGGGTGTGTGCCTTGTTTTTGGGATTGAGGACTATTACACCGAGATCCGGATGACTGTATACAACTACGAGATCCAGGGCATTCCATTTTGAAACCTGGTTGTGTACATCAGTCAGTTCACCGGTCAACGATGAAAGGTTGCACGCAGCAAAACGATAGGTAAATTTTTCTGCAAGCAACATGGAAACAAAAGGTTGTATCTCTTCAGATGAAACAGATTTTTCATCGAGCAATTCGTTCAGTATATCGGCGAGGTTTTCGCCACCGCTGATCCGCTCAGCCAAGGCTACTGTAGCCTTGATATGCCGTACCGAAGCATTGAAGCTTTCTTTCGATCCCAAAGCTTCGTACGTGCTGCTGGAGGCCATCATACGCATCCCCTTCCGTTCTTGAAAAAAGCGCCCCCCGACAATCGGGGGGCGCAGGCAAACCTGATTTTACAGTTCGCGGATCCCACCCTCGTCCCGCTTGCGGGGCTTGGGACCGGGTTTGGCTTTGGCCTTCGGTCCTGGTTTGGCACCACTCTTCCTTGGTGCGGCATCAACCATACCGGATGATCTGCTGCCACGCGGAGCCTTCTCTGCAGTGGTCTCAGGCAAAGCAGGAGCAGAAGATTCGGCCGGCTCGCTGTTCAGCATGGCCAGATAACCTCC
>JAVEXH010000043.1:0-12064 GCA_034004175.1 Spirochaetia bacterium | reverse complement strand
ATCCCTGGGTATGGATGGCAAAGGAAAACTGTACCGGATGTCCGCTTCCGGTGCTTTTGCAGCCACCGCCGGCCTGCCAGGGGAGGACGGCATGGCAGGTAGACTGGAAGCCATGCTGGCTGTCAGACGCCTTCGCATTGATGCCGAGGCCTCGCTGACCAGCGATGGCTGGCGCGCCCCGGATGGTGTCACTTCGGTGCCTGCCCAGCTTGATCTGTCGACCCTGTACCGCAACCGCGGTTTGGAACTGTCAGGTACCTATCGGCAGGTGCTGAAAGATGCAAGCGATGAAGGGCCGGAAACCGGGCTCAGGGCACATGTACAGTTGTCAGACGGAAAGAGGGATTTCAGGCTTGCTTCGACTCTCAACCAGGCTGGCGGGCAGAGTATTCCCGCCATTACTCTTGATACCCGCTGCAGGCCTGGGCTGCTTCCAGCACCGCTGCCTGATCTGGTTCTGGAGACTTCCTGGAAGGCCGAGGATGGAATATCGGAACGTTTTGATATTGGGGCCAGCCTGAAAGGAGGCAGGACACTGAGCTGGGATCTGTATGCCGGCCTGCGCTATGACAAGCTGGGTCGTCATCTGAAAGGCACTACCTCGATCCTGGTTCCCCTGGGCGGCAATTCCCTCCGCTTCGGAATCAGGAGCAATGGCTGGATTCCGCTGGCAGGCAAGCAGCCAGCTGATCCGCTGGTGCTGACGATTGGCTGGTGCTTCAGCAGTCCATAGCGGGTCCATCTGGCCCCGAGGATTCAGGCCAAGGCAAAGAAGGCTTCCAGCCTGGGCAGATCAACCTTCAGACAGCGCAGGGACACCGACTGGTTCAGGCCCAGTTCACCACCCTTGATCCGGGTTTCATATCCGAGGGATGGAATGTAGAACACTGTATCCTGGCCGGTCTGCACGACTATTCCCTCGCCAGTCCAGTCGGGATGCTCCAGCAGCCAGACCAGGGTCCAGTGAGCCTGGCTGGACCGTTCCGCCTTGCGCACAGCTGACAGGGCTGCGGCGGCCTTGGCAAGGCGCATGGACAGCTCGTCTGCCGGCAAAGGAGGGGATGCCTGCCGGCCAGCTTCCTTGGCCAGCCAGGCCCGTATCTGCTGATGTCCCAGCAGATCGCCATAGCGACGCAATGGGCTGGTGGATTGGGCATACATGGTTACCCCAAGTCCCTGGTGGGCCCGCGGCTGGGCGCCGGCCATGCCGGCCCGCATCAGCCGCCGTTTTGCAAACTCGCCGGCCAGGCCTACTGGCAGTTCGTCCCGGGAACCCGGAGCCTCCTGGCTGTAGTAGGGGAAGGGCAGGCTCCTGTCAAAGGCCCAGCGGGCTACGGCTTCGCCTGCCAGCACCATCATCTCGCGAACCACACTGCTTGAGCGGAAGTCCGGAATGCTGTCTATGTGTGGCACGCCATCGCGCACCCAGACCCGTACTTCTGGTATGTTGATGTCCACTGCCCCGGCTTTGTGCCGGTAGGCACTGCGGATGACAGCCAGGCCGGCAAGTTCAGCCAGTGGGCCACTTTCCAGGGCTGTATCGGCTTCCGCATACGATAGTCTGGTTACCCGGACAAAGGATGGGCTGATGGCTACATCCGAGATCAGGCCAGCTTCATCAACGGCAATCCGGATGGACAGGGCTCTGGATCGTTCCGAAAGACCAAGACCAAAGCGGTCAAGGGCAGCATCAGGTAGCATGGGTATTGTTCCCTCGGGCAGGTACAGGGTAGCCGAACGGTTGGAAGCCTCAATATCGGCTCTGGACCCCGGGCAGATCACGCTGGCAGGGTCGGCTACGTGTACCCATACAGCTTTTCCGTCCCAGGAGATGGCATCGTCAGGGTCGTGGCTCCAGGCGTTGTCTATGGCCCAGGCCTGCATGGCACTCAGGTCGATGCGGCCACTGTCATCATCGTCGCCTAGTTCCAATTCAGGAGCCTTGGAGGGGTGGTCTGCCCGGGATGGATGGGGATTGATGCCTGGTGTCCAGAGGCCGGCACGAAGGAGCCAGGCATGGGCTGACTCCATGCTTTCGCCAAGACCAATATCCACCGCCATTTTTGATTTCTGGGTCTTGCCCAGGGCAAAGGCTTCCACCTCACCCCAGAAACGCTCGTCTCCTGGTTCCAGGTTGGCTTTTTTTGCCCGGGCTATGAAGGCAGCGCGGTCAGAAGCCTCGGTTTCCTTTTTCAGCCTTCTGTCTGCAAGGCGGTCCCGTTCTTCGGCGTTCAGAGCCATGATCCGTGTGCCTTCCATCCTGAAAAGCTCGCCATCCATGGCCGCCTGGCGGCAGGCCAGCCGCTCTGCCGCACCATCCACCCCGAAGACCAGTTCAGCCAGCTCTGCCAGACCCACTTCAGTGCCGGCGGTCATTTCCCAGGCGGTTTCAAAATCTCCCGCTCCTGCAGGGGCCGGCAATTTCTGGTAGGGGCCGGGATGTATGAGTTCCACATCCTTGTCCCGGACTCTGGCGCTCTGGCTACCCTGGATATCCAGGACCAGGCGGTCGCCGTCACGGGTGGAGATTGCTGGCTTGCCTTTGAAAAAAACTATGGCTCCGGTCGGTATCATGGAGGTCCTTTCACTGGATCCCGGTATCAAAGCTGACTTCCGGCATTATAGGGGTAGCCGGGCTGAGCCGCAATGCATCGGGACTGGCTTGACGAAAGATCTGATTCGGGTATCTTTATCCTATCGAACTGGAGGATTCATCATGATTGCACTGTTGGTCGGTGTTGTATTCATTGCTTTTGCCGTATTTGCCTGCCTTCCCGGCCCATTGGCATGGTGGCAGGATGTCCTTGCTTTCCTGCGTGGTTCCCTGCCTGTCGTGGCTGCCTTCATTGGCCTCATCGCTGTATTCATTGGTGTAGCCGACATCAAGGACCGCATGGAAGCAAGAAAAGAAGAAGAAGAAGAGGCCAAGTCTGGAAAGAACGAATGATTTTCATGGATCCAAGGTTTCTTTTGTGAATGATATCCATGCGCAGACAATGTTCCCGGCTGCGATACTTGACATGATATGCGTAGTATGGGAATATACCGCTCGCCGTTTCAGGTCAGGAATTCAACGCAAGGTGAAGGTATAGCTCCATGAAGACCGTATTCGTTAAACCCGCTGAAGTAACCCGCGACTGGTTCATCATTGATGCCCAGGGACAGCGCCTTGGCCGTGTGGCCTCCAGGGTTGCCAGCATCCTCCGCGGCAAGAACAAGCCGTGTTACACTCCCCATCAGGAAGTCGGCGACTATGTGATCATAGTCAACGCCGCCCAGGTAGAAGTAAGTGGTCGCAAGCGCGAGAACAAGCTGTACTATCATCATACCGGTTATGCAGGTGGCCTCAAGAAGACCACCTTTGCCAAGTTGATTGATAGACATCCAGCTGATCCGCTCGAGATGGCCATCCGCGGCATGCTGCCCAAGGGTCCCCTTGGTCGCAAGCTTGCACTCAACTGCAAGGTGTATGCCGGTCCCGATCATCCGCACACGGCTCAGCAGCCCGTGGCCATCGAAGTCTAAGTGAGGTCGCAATGATAAGCAATCTAGGTATCGGCACCGGTCGACGCAAAACCGCGGTAGCCCGCGTCTATCTCCGTGAGGGCAGCGGGAAGATCCTGGTCAACGGCCTCGAGCTGGACAAGTATTTCCCCATCGCCGAAACCGCCGGGAATGTACGTCAGCCCCTCGTGGTAACTGCCAACGAAAACAAATTCGATATCGTGATCAATGTGTGCGGTGGCGGGCCAAACGGCCAGGCCGGCGCCTGCAAGCACGGTATTGCCAGGGCTCTCAGCCAGGTGGATCCCGCATCCAGCATCTCGCTCCACAAGAACGGTATGCTTACCCGTGATCCCCGTATGGTAGAGCGCAAGAAGTACGGACAGCGCGGAGCCCGCAGGCGCTTCCAGTTCTCCAAGCGCTAAAAAGCCGGACAGCGAGGCCCCATGGCCCGTGTCGTTTCAATCGAAGAGGGAGCCAGTGGCGTCGCGAAAGCGGCGACCGCCGAAGGCTCCCTTTTTGTATTCCGGACCTCCTACCTGCAGCCAGCCTGCTTGAGTTGCGGTATCGACGAGGTGCCTGTGTTATCCCCCGGTGACGAGATCGACGAAGATCTGCTTTCAGTCCTGATAGACGTGATGATGGCTGAACACCGCGCGGTTTATCTCCTTGCCAGGGCAGAACAGTTCCGCAGGGGGCTTGAACGGAAACTGCTCGGCAACAAACTGTCAGGCAAGGGCTTGCCAGCAAGCGCAGTAAATATTGCGCTGAACCACCTCGAGGCAGAAGGTCTTCTGTCGGACCGGCGCTACGCAGACGCCTGGATGCGCCAGCGTGTCCGAAGGCATCCTGAAGGGCCACGCAGCCTCTCTGCCGCCCTTGCCTCAAGGGGAGTTGGCCGGGAAGCGTCACGGGAGGCTCTGGCTGCGTTCTTTGATGAGTCAAGGCGTTTTGGCTTGCTGGCAGCAGCAGCAACCATGTTGGAACAAAAACTGGGGGATCCGTCAAACCTCCGGTCGGCCCTGATTGAATTGGGCTGGCGGTCGGCCGAAATTTCAGAGTATTTGCTGTCAGGTTCAAGCGAGGCTTGACATTCCTTCACCTTTCTTGCAGAATACTTGAAATACATACCGTCCAGGGAGATTCACGATGGATGACGATATTCTGACCATTGAAGAAGTAGCAAAGTATCTTCGTGTGTCGGAGAGGACTGTGTACGACTGGGCCCAGAAGGGTGAGATACCCGCTGGCAAGATCGGTACCGTGTGGCGCTTCAAGAAAAGCGAGATAGAGCGCTGGGTCAATGAACGTCTGTCTTCAAACAAACCCGTTGCATCCATTCATCCAGTCCGCATGCGCAATGTACTTTCTCCGGATCGCGTGGTTTTTCTGGATTACAGCCGCAAGCGCGACGCTCTGGTAGCCCTTGCCGAGCGTCTTGCTTCTGCACCCCAGATCAAGAACAAGCAAGAGTTGTCCACCGAGATCCTCAGGCGGGAAGACCTCATGAGCACAGCTATCGGCCGTGGCATAGCCATACCCCATGTGCGTCTGTCCAGTGTCACCGATCTCGTGGTTGCCGTCGGTGTGAGCCGTTGCGATATCCAGGATTTCAATCCCTTTGACGACCAGCCAGTAAAACTCCTGTTCATGATAGCCGCCGCGTACAATCAGCATGCCTACTATCTGCAGACTCTGTCGTATTTCAGTGCCAAACTGAAAAGCAACGAGCTGCGTTCAGGCATACTGTCCTGTGCCGACCCGGCCGCCGCCTACGAATTGCTGATAGCCCAGGACGAAGACTGAGCTTCATGGAATTCAAGGAACTGATAGTCCAGCGACGCTCGGTTCGCAGATATGAACAAAAACCAGTGGATAGAAGTCTGCTGGAGTGCCTGGCAGAGGCTGTCAGACTTGCACCTTCGGCCAGCAACCAGCAACCCTGGCGCCTTGTCTTCGTGGATGAGCCCGTACTGTGCAGGCAGGTAGCCGAGACCACTTTCAATGGGGTGGTTTCCTTCAACCGCTTTGCCTTGGGAGCCCCGGTTCTGGCTGTGCTGTGCCGCGAAAAGCCACGGGTACTGAACCAGGTCGGGGGCATGATCAAGAAACTTGACTGGACTCTGGTGGATACAGGAATTGCCGCTGAACATCTTTGTCTGCAGGCGGCTGAGCTTGGCCTTGGCACCTGCATGCTTGGCTGGTTCAACGAGGCCCGCATCAGGAAACTCCTTGCCATACCAAAAACCACGAGAATCGGATTGGTCATAACCATAGGCTGGCCTGCTGAAACAGTCACTGCAAGCCCAAGGGTCAAGCGGCGCAAGGAGCTTGACGAGATGCGGAGTTACAACACGTACTGAAGTTTTTTCCGCATGTGTATCCTGATGCCGAAGGATCCAGGCTAAGTGCTTCTGCAGCTTCGCGACTCCTTTTTGACTGATGATTATAAGGTAATCCTGGGTTCCAATAGCTTGGCGCGTTGCGGCCCAGGCTCTTTTTGTGTTACTATCAACAGCCTGTTGTACCTGTTGAAGAAGCAACCAGCTTTTTCAACAGCCTGATAATCCATCACAAGAACGAGGTGCCAGCCCGTGTTCCTTAAGAGCCTCGAAATATTCGGTTTCAAGAGTTTCGCTGACCGCATAAAGGTCGATTTTTCTTCCGGCATTTCTGCCCTGCTGGGACCAAATGGTTGCGGCAAGTCCAATGTGGTGGATGCCATCAAATGGGTGGTAGGCGAGCAGTCAGCCAGGTCCCTGCGCGCTGAATCCATGGAAGACATCATCTTCAACGGCACGGAGACCCGGAAGGCCCTCAATATCGCAGAGGTAACCCTTACCATCTCCAATGAAGAGGGTGTACTGCTCCTGGATGTGCCTGAAATCTCCATAAAACGCCGCCTGTACCGCTCCGGCGAGAGCGAGTACTACATAAACAACCAGCCGGCCAGGCTCAAGGAGCTACGGGAGCTGTTCTGGGATACCGGCATAGGCAAGAGCGCCTACTCGGTGATGGAGCAGGGCCGTATCGACCAGATCCTGTCCAGCAAGCCTGAAGAAAGGCGCTACCTCTTCGAGGAAGCCGCGGGCATCACCAAGCACAAGGCCCGGTCCCGGGAGGCCGAGCTGAAGCTCGAGCGCACCGAAGAAAACATGCGCCAGGTTGACGGCATCCTGGCGGAGGTCAAGCGCAGCCATGACAGCCTGAAGGTACAGTCGGAAAAGACCCTGGCTTACCGCTCTCTCCGGGACGATATCTTCAATGCCGAACTTGACCTGCACCTTCTGCGTCTCCGGGGTTTCGTGAACGAAAAGGAACGCAGGGACACCGATCTTGCCGCCAAGACAGCAGAACGCGATGGCGTGAAGAAGCAGATAGATGACATCAACCTGTCCCTGGAAGAAAACCTGGATATCGTAAACTCCATGGAAGCCAAGCTGGTCGATGTCCAGAAGACGGTGTACGGACTGGCTGTGGAGCGGGTGGGCAAGGAGAAGGAGCGCAAGCTCCTGACCGAGCGGGTGGTGGAAGCCAAGGGCAAGATAGATCAGGCAAGGCTGAAGCTGAAGGCCCTGGCCGAGAAGCTGGAGTCCCTCCGGGAGGATGAGGACGAGAAGCAGGAGATCCTGCGTGGCCACAAGGGCAGGATTGCCGAGATAGAGAAGAACATCCAGGGCTTTGAAACAAATATACATTCAGCAGAGGAACGGGTCAGGGCCAACGAGGCTGGCATAGTCAAAGCCGACAAGGAAATAGTCGACCTGGAGAAGGAAGCAATCGCCGTACAGGCCGAACTGGACGCGGTTACCGACGACATAGTGCGGGAACTGGATGCCAGGCTGCGCGAGATTGGCTACTCCGCCAGTGAACGCAAGGCAGCCGAGGAAGCCATAGAATCCCTGATAGCCGGGATCATTGCCAGGCTGTCAGGCAAGGCTGCCATTCTGGACGACCTGGCCACCATAAAGGATTACGGCAGCGCAGAAGCCCATACTCTGGTGCAGAGCGCCAGGGCTGCCATGGCCGAAGCGGCCGACAGGGCCAGGGAACTCAAGGAAAAATACGAGGCTTACCGGCGCACCACGCCGAGCTTCATAGATGAATTCCTGTCGCCCGAAGGCATCATCACCCAGAAGCGTGCCGCGGACGCCAGGATGACGGCCATCAAGGAAGGCATCGTAGCCCGGCGTGAAAAGATAGTAGCCTTCCGGGAAGAGAACCGTGAGCTAGCAGTGCGGATAGACGAGTACCGCAAGACCCTTGAGGAGCTGCGTGGCAACCGCATCCGCATGCAGACCCAGGTGCAGGCAGCCGAGGAATCCCTGGCCATGATCCGTCGGGAAATAGCCAGCCAGGAAGGGTATTACCGCGAACTGGAGAACGAGACAGCCATGGAAGAGCGCCGTCTGGCCGATGCCCAGGAGAACCTGGCCGACATAGATGGAGAGATTGCAGACATAGAGAAGAAGGGCCGTGAGCTTACTGCAGAACTGGAACGGCTCGAAAAAGACATAGCCATCAAGAATTCCGACCTTGGCAAGCGCCAGACTGACCTCCGCAAGAAGATGGACCGCCTTGGCAATCTGCAGAACGAGCTTGAGCGTCTCCATCTTGGGCTGGCCCAGACCGAGACCGAGATCCGCAACGTAAAAGACAACTTCAAGGAGCAATATGGCCGCGATCTGGTGGAGTTCGAAGAGCGGATGTTCGAGATACATACACCCATCGCTGACCTGCGTGACCGCCTGTCGGAGCGAAAGCAGAAACTGAAGGATCTTGGTTCAGTGAACCTGATGGCTCCCGAAGAGTTTGTAGAGGTGAAGGAGCGTTACGAGTTCCTGTCCACCCAGCTTGGAGACCTGACCAAGGCCAGAGACGACCTCAAGCGCATTACCCAGGAGATCCGTGATGAGAGTGCCCAGATGTTCCTGGAGACCTACAACCGGGTAAAGAAGAACTTCCACAACATGTTCCGCCGGTTGTTCGGTGGTGGCCGTGGCGAACTGCGCCTGGTAGACCCGGACCATGTGCTTGAGAGTGGCATAGAAATCTATGCCCAGCCCCCGGGCAAGAAACTTGAGAACATCTCCCTGCTTTCCGGTGGCGAGAAGAGCCTGACGGCCATAGCCATGCTCTTTGCCACTTACATGGTGCGGCCTTCGCCGTTCTGTTTTCTGGACGAGATCGATGCCGCCCTGGACGAGCAGAACGTGATCCGCTTTGTGAACCTCCTGCGTGAGTTCGGCAAGACAAGCCAGTTCATCGTGATAACCCATAACAAGAAAACCGTCACCGGTGCTGATTCCCTCCTCGGGGTTACCATGGAAGAATCGGGCATCACAAAGGTTATCGCCGTTCGTCTCGAGCGTTCCGACGGTGGCGAATTCTCCATGCCCAAGCCCATAGAAGACGAGTACGATGAAGAGGTGGAGTACGAGGAAGGCCGGGAACTTGTGCCTGCCGAAGGGTCGGTGGTCGAGCCGGAACCGGTAGCCGAGGTCGAAACTACAGCAGCAGAAGCCGGGCCGGAAGGCGATATCAAGCCGGAGGCTGAACCTGAGACTGTAGCGGCCGAAACAGAGTCCGAGGAATCAGCAAAGCCATGAGCCGGCCGGATTTCAGCAAACTGGCAGACTTCTTCAAGCCGGCCTTGCTGTTCATCCGTAATTTTTTCAGTAATCACAAAAAACGGCTGGTTATCCTTTCCGGTGCCGTGGCTCTGGTAGCGCTTCTGGTGCTGGCAGGAAGCATGCTGGGGCTGGCTGTCTCCCGCAATAGGAGAGACTCGGTGGTCGACCCGGACGTGGAACGCGGATACACTCTGGATGGCGCGAAAGTGGTGCAGGATCTGTACATGCCAGGTCCTGCTGTCGGTGAAACGCCATTCCCGCTGGCATTCGAACCGGACCCGGGGTATACTGACGATGGCCTGCGCGAGCGTTACAATGATATGAGCGGGATCGATACAAGCGATCTTGCAGCAAGAAGAAAGGCAGAGCTTGAAGCGATTTATGATGCCCTTGACTGAGGATTCAAACCGCTGTCGATCTACTGTTCAACGCAGATCTTTTCTTGTGATTGTTGCCGTACTAGCCGTCCTGGCTGTTTCATGTGTGTCCGAGCCGAAGCCTGCCGCGGAGGATGTCCTTCCCGCTGAAGGTACCGCCGTCGAGGTTGGTGGCATCGATGCTGGGACCGGGACGGATGATGCTGAACGTGTGCTGGATCTGCCTCTCTTCCATCAAGTGCCGGACCAGGAATCCAGTGTTTCCGTGAATCTGGCCGAGCCCGATCTCCAGGAATCCGACAGCCTTTCATCGTCCACTGAAGCAGGCGCCGATGGCTCCGGTCAAGCTGTAACCAGTCAAGCTGGTGGCGGTCAGCCTGAACCTGATCTACGTTTCATTGGCCAGGCTGATATCACCGTTCTGTCGCGACTGCCCGAAACACCAGCCATAGTAGTGCCAATGCCGGATCCTGTCCTGCCCGTGCTTCCTGACCCTTTGCCACCCTCCGCGGCGATTCCAGTACCGGAAGCTGCACAGACCATGGTACCTGCGGATCCGGCTGCTACAAAAGACAAAGCTGCCCCGGAGACCGCTTCATCAGCAGAAGTAGATGCCGGGGTTTCCACCACCGTGACGGAACCGGAATCCATGCCTACTCCCAAGGACTCTCTGGTTCTGCCTGTTTCACCAAGTTCATCGGCACGGTCGGTGGATACTGTCCCTGTGGCCATTCCCGAGACACGGGTGGAGGTTGCCAGGGGTCAGCGTTTTGAATTGAGGCTACGCGGTTCCGGTTGGACCTTCCTGGGTGACGAGGATGGCAAGGATGGCATCAGATACGAGACCAGGCGCTTTGAAGACAACCATGCGGTATTTGTAATGAACCCTTCCCGGACCGGCGAATACCTGTTGCGTTTCCAGCGGCAGGATCCCCTGGAGCTCCGGACCGAGGCGAGTCTGGTCCGCCTCCTGGTGAATCCGGCTCCGACCCTTGGATTGCAGGGTGCAGGTCCCTCGCCACTGGCCAGCTTTGTCGTGGCAAGCGCAGGTTCACCTGCCCCGGAAGCGGCAACCGCCTCTGGTGCGGCAACGGCTGATGGATCGGCAACTATCCCTGATACGGTAAGTACACCGGCTTTCCCGACTCCTGAAACAGCTGTGCTTGTAGGCGAGGCTCTTGGGGGTTCTTCGATACGTGACAGCCTCCCCCCTGCTGGCTCGGCTACCCTGCCGAACATTTCTGGTACCGGATCCACTTCGGCCGCAACAGTTAACCCTTCAGCTGCTTCTGCCACTCCTTCAGCCCAGGCTTCTGATCAGCCAACAGCTCAGCCACTAACCCAGCCACTAACCCAGCCACCAGCCCAGTCACCAGCCCAGTCACCAGCCCAGTCACCAGCCCAGTCACCAGCCCAGCCACCAGCCCAGCCGGCCAGCCAGCCAAGCAGCTTGCCCGCTGCTTCGAGCCTCAGTGACCCGGCGGCCCTGATCAAGCTGGCCAGGGATGAGCTGGCGGCAAAGAGGGTGAGCGCTGCCATGGAGGCTCTTGATCGTTATAAATCCCTGTTCCCCTATGTCGGCGACGAGGTGTTCTATCTGTATGCTCTGGCCTACGAGCAGGATACGCCGCTGCGGGACATAAAGAAGGCCTACGAGAATTACCGCAGGGTCCGGGACGAGTTTCCGCGCAGCCAGTTCTGGCGCCAGTCCGCAGACCGGACCATCTACCTGGAACGGCATTACCCAGGGCTGCGCTGAAGCAGGATCCTTCCTGTCGACCATTCCAGCCCATCATGGTATGCTTCCTTTCATGGCAACCCAACGATTGTATTACGATAGGCCAGAAGCTCTGGATGTCGATGCCACCGTGGTATCGGTGGCTACCGGTGCTCCTGATGGAAGTTCTTCGGAAGTACTACTTGACCGTACTCCTTTCTATCCCCAGGGGGGCGGCCAGCCCTGGGACCTTGGAACCATTGCGGGTCTGGCGCTTGCTTCGGTGATAGAGCGTGACACCAAGCCTGTTCATATCCTTTCGTGCACTCCTGCCAGCCTGGTGGTTGCCGGGATAGTTCCCGGGGAGAGGGTCCGCTGCCGGGTAGATGGTGCAAGACGCAGGGACCACACCGAACAGCATACGGCCCAGCATCTGCTGTCCGCTACTGTCCTGCGCCTACTGGGCGCTCCTACGAAATCCTTTCATCTTGGCGAGCGGTATTCTTCGATAGACGTGGATATCCCCGTCATGGACAGAGTCGATGCTGACGCGGTGGAAGCTGCTGTGCTTGCGGTTGTCAGGGAAGACTATCGGGTGATGACTCATCTATGCCCACCGGAGGATGTTGAGTCCTTCCTGCTCCGCCGCAAACCGCCGGTTGGGGAAGATATACTGCGGATCCTGGAAATTGATGGCCTGGACTTTACTCCCTGTGCGGGTACCCACCTACGCAGCACTGGAGCTATACACGCCTTCCGTATACTGAAGACAGAAAAATACAAGGGCATGACCCGAATATACTTCCTGGCTGGCGGCAGGGCCCAGGCCGACT
>JAVEXH010000042.1:0-12072 GCA_034004175.1 Spirochaetia bacterium | reverse complement strand
CGGCTTCCGGTCCGGAACCCAAAGTATCCGCACTGGAGATTGCGGCAGTATCCGGCACTCCGGTCTCCGGTGAATCCATCGTTGATACGGTGTCTCCATCGGCCCTGGTTCGCCACCCTCTCAGGGATTTCGTGGCATACTCCCTGACCACTGGCGATGCAACTACCATAAGAATGATGATGAATACCGCTTTGAAGGCTTTGATCGTCTCGGTGCCTACTTCCAGCCTGAGCAGGGTCCTGCTCAGTACCTCGATAGTGTACGCGCCGATGATGGAACCGGAGATACTGAACTTTCCGCCGGAGAGAGCGTTCCCGCCTATTGCTACGGCGAGAATCGCGTCCATCTCGATGAATTTGAGCAGATTGACACTGTCGTGGCGTCCTGCCTTGGTAACAGCTATGAAACCAGCGACCGCGGTGCAGACTCCCAGGATCATGTATGTCAGGAACTTGATCTTTGTCGGATCGATACCATTCAGACGAGCTGCCTTTTCATTTATTCCCACCGATTCCGCATAGAGTTTGAGGTTTGTGGTTTTGAGAAACAATGCCACGAGGGCGATGAAGACGACTGTCAGGATTATCGGCGTTTGTATCGGCACTCCCGGCATTACACTGCCGATCTGGCTTGTCAGATCGTTGGCCAGAACAGGAGACAATTTGCCGTCTATCATGAAGGCGATTGACCTGCCCGCTGTGAACAGTATGAGGGTTGCTACCATGGGCTGAACTCTGAATATGGAAACCAGGGAACCGTTGAATGCGCCGATGAGTATTCCGACCACACAGCTTGCCAGGAAGCTTGCCATAATTGTCAACCACGTGATATCACCGGCATTCTGGAGAACCTGGACAAATACTGCTGAAGTGATGGCGGCTGCAACACCCACGCTTATGTCCTGGCCGCGGGAGGATGCAGTAACCAAGGTCATGCCAATCGAAAGAATGACCAACTCCGATGCACCGAACAGGATGTTTGGTATGTTCTCGTACAAGGCTCCGTTTATCATGGATATACTGAAGTAATCAACGCCCTTCAGCAGATTGATCACAATGAGGATTGCTAGAACAGAGAGGGGTAGGAACAGATGGGCTCCCTGTGCTTTGACCTTGGCCATGCTCATACTTCACTCCGGGCAATCACATGCATTACATCGCTCTGTGTCAAGTTAGATCCGGAAAGTTCCCCTGCAATCTGACGATCCTTCATGACGATCAACCTGGAGCAGGTCCGGAGCATTTCCTCTATTTCCGATGATATGAATGTCACACTGACTCCGTCCTCGGCCAACTTCAGTACAAGTTTCTGGATCTCTACCTTTGTTCCTACATCGATTCCACGAGTGGGTTCATCAAGGATCAGGTATTCGGGGTGTGTGAGCAACCAGCGGGCCAGGATTACCTTCTGCTGATTGCCCCCTGAAAGAGATTTGATCGGCGTGTTGGTGGAAGGAGTTCTGATGTTCAGAGTCTTTATATACTGTTCTGCAAAAGCCTCCGCCTCTTTCAGCGAAAGAGGTCTGAGAAAGCCTTTCATCACCTGCAAGGCCAGAATGATGTTGTCGCGCACTGAAAGTTCGGCAATGATCCCGTCGCCCTTGCGGTCTTCCGGCAGGTAGCCGATTCCCTGCTTCATGGCGTGCAACGGCGTACGGATCTTCACACTCCTGCCGTTCATTCTGACATCACCACCTGTCACCTTGTCGGCGGCGAAGATTGCGCGGGCACATTCGCTGCGCCCTGAGCCCAGCAATCCGACGAACCCGTTCACCTCGCCTTTCTGTATGGAGAAGCTGAAAGGCCTCACCCCGGCGTTGCTCGAAAGCGCGGTTCCCTCGAAAACCGGTACGTTGCTGTTGTTTGCAGGGGTCTCATGTTTCCTCAATTGTGCAACATCGCCCAATGCCTTTCCCATCATCCTGGAAACCAGTTCGAATTGGGGAAGTGCAGCAGTTCTGTAGTCGCCTATCAATTCACCATTTCGTAGCACGGTAATCCTGTCGCTGATTTCGTACACTTGATCGAGGAAATGGGTTACGAAGATTATTCCCACACCCCTCGACTTCAGTTGGCGCATAAGCGCGAAGAGTTTCTTTACTTCGTCTTCATCAAGCGATGAAGTCGGCTCGTCAAGGATGAGGATTTTACAGTCCATATCTATGGCGCGGGCAATCGCAATCATCTGCTGTACCGCAAGCGAGCAGCTCGAGAGTTCCTGAGTCGGTTTCGCTGGAATACCAAGGGAGTCCAGCAGTATTGTTGCCCTCTCATTCATCCGCTTCCATTGAACGAAAGCATATCGGCCCCGACCGATGAACAAATTCTCTGCTACAGTCAGATTGTGGCAGAGCGTTATTTCCTGATAGACAGTGCCGATTCCAGCATTTTGTGCGTCCTGCGGTGACCTGAAATGCGCAGCCTCACCCTCTATCGCAATCCTCCCTGCGTCCTTTTCGTAAACCCCGGTCATTACCTTTATAAGTGTTGACTTGCCTGCTCCGTTTTCGCCCATAAGGGCATGGATCTCACCCTTCCGCAACGCGAAGTCTACGTTATGCAGAGCTCTGACCCCCGGGAAGGCTTTGCATATACCCTGCATTTCGAGCACGTTCTCTGACTGCAACCAAGGGCCTCCTTCGGGTATTCCAGAAAACCAATCGCGGTGCGGTGTACCGGAATTGGTCCGGACACTGCACCGCGCACACAAACTGTCGTTTGTGAAAACCAGCATGTGAGATAGTTATTTGGTAATTACACCCTTGCCAGGATCAGCATTGAGACCCAGGTTGGCTATGATGTCGTCAGTAATTGTGTCAGTATCAACATAGATTTCCTTCTGGAAAACAATACCGGTAGGGAGTGCCGTACCCTCTGCCTTTGCTTTGATCCAGCGTGAAATCTCGGCTGCCTGGCGAGGGCTGCACTGGATGTTGCAATCCCAATAACCGGCCTGCACATTGCGCAAGGCAAAACGGTTGAAATCAAAACCGATAATCTTGACCTTTCCACCCTTGCCGTGGGAAATACCTGCCGCCTCGAGGGCCTGAACAGCGCCTTGCGCCATACCGTCGTTCTGCGCATAGATTACGTTGAAATCCTTGCCTGCAGTTATTGCGGCTTCAACCACTTTGCGGGCTTCCTCAAGGCTCCAGCTGTCTCCACCGGTTCCATCTGCTACAATGGTAATCTTGCCTTCATCACGGGCTTTGAGTACTGCAGCGCTGCGTCCCTGCTCGGCCGCGGAACCTAATTGCCCGCGAATCAATATGACTTTGTACTCGCTCAAGCCCTGGTCAAGCAACCAGGTCATAGCGGTGTTCCCCTCGGTAGCCATGTCTGAGACCAGTGCTGCCTGAAAGTTCGCGGCGTCTGTCTGGATGAGGCGGTCAAAAAGGAAAACCGTAACGCCTGCGGTTTTGGCAGATTGCAGTACGTTGTCCCAGCCGGAAGCATTCGCGGCCGAGATCAGCAGATAGTCTACACCATCGCGTATATACCCTTGAGCCGCCGCAATCTGCTCACTGTTGTCACCGGTGTTGGTTTGTTTTGCATCATAACCGTTTGCCTTGGAGAAGACAGCGTTCATGTCCTCTACATTGGCTTGCCGGTAACCGGATTCTTCCGGTGGCAGATTCACGATGCCGACCTTGATCAGGTCGTCCGTTGCTGCTGCATCCTTCGCTCCTCCGGCGAAGACGGCTGGTGCCAGCATGAGTAGTACGATAGCGCACATGATGCCGATGGTTGGTTGCCTGTTCATTTATTCCCCCTCTGTTCGGTACGTCTTGGGACGAAAGTCCCTGCTCATAGTAGAAGGGCATATTTGCCATAGCGCCATGCATATCCTTCTGCTCTTGGTACGATCTTTTATGACGAGCACATGCGAGTCGGGATAATTCTGTGATTTTTTACGGGAATACTCTTTTTTCTTACGATCTCTGCATCTGGTCCGATTTCATGTATCGATTTACATGTACGATCCAGTATAGGCATGGTAAAGTGGCCTGATATCGGAAAGGAAGCTGCAGTGCTCTGTGCTGTCGTTGTGCGGGGGGAGTCCTTATGATCAAGCTGTCCCGGTTGTTCTCCATGCTTTGCCTTGTGACACTCTGCAGCTGCGCTGCCGGCCATCGGGATGTGAATGAGGCAAAGCCTGTCGTTCTGGGATATTCCCAGCTTGGTGACGAGAGTACCTGGCGTACGCAGAACAGTCGCTCGATCATGGAAGCCGCGGAAAAGGCAGGCATCAAAATCATGTTCGACGATGCCATGCAGAAGCCTGAAAACCAGATAAAGGCGATACGTTCCTTCATCGCGTACAAGGTGGACATCATTGCCTTTTCTCCGCTGGTGGAGACAGGTTGGGACACAGTGCTGGGTGAGGCAAAGGCAGCGGGAATCCCCGTCATCATTGTAGACCGTATGATCGATACTGCAGACGAAAGCCTGTATGCGAGTGCCCTCTGTTCTGATTTCAACCTGGAGGGACGCCGTGCCGGAGAATTTCTTGTCAGGAAATTCCAGGACTCCAGCAACCCTGTCAGGATTGTTGAAATCGGTGGTACCGTTGAATCTACCCCTGCCATCGGACGGTACGAAGGATTCAGGGATATCATCTCCTCCCATCCGAAGTTTTCTGTAATATTCAGCGAGGATGGCGATTTCATGCTCAGCAAGGGCAAGGAGATCATGCGGCAGGTTCTCAGGCTGTTCGATCCAGAGGACTTGGACGTACTGTACTCCCATAATGACGATATGACCTTTGGTGCCATCGAGGTGATGCAGGAAGCCGGGATAAAGCCCGGCAAGGATATTGTGATCATCTCCGTGGATGCAACCCAACGGATCATTGATTACCTCAAGGAAGGCATTGTTAATTGCGTCATTGAATGCAATCCCAACAGCGGCCCCCAGTTGATGGAGATTGCTGGAAAAGTTGTAGCTGGAGTAGAGGTTCCAAAAAACATCTATATCGAAGAGACAGTATTCGACGAATACAGCGACTTTGATACGATTGCGGCCAGAGGTTATTGATGCCCGATCACGGGGAGACGCATACGACCGGCGGACATGATACAGCACGGTTGCGTACCAACAGCATACGCAAGACCTTGCAGGTGACGAATGTCGTCATCATCCTGGCTACCCTCATACCGTTTCTTGTCAGTACTCTGTACTACAATATTACATTGAACCAGTACGAGCGGATCATCGAGAACGTGTACAACGCCAACAGCCTCTCAAGCCGTCTGAAAAATGAGATCTATATCACGATATGGGATGTTGTATCGGGCAAGACCAGGTTCGAGGCCAATAGCCAGTACGTTTTGATGGACACGATACGAAGCCGTTTGGATCAGCTGGAACGGAACGCCAACAGCGAGAACGACAGCTATCTGATCCAGGTGGCACGCAACACGCTTGCGACCATAGAAAAATATGTGGATGCAATCGGCAACAACATTGCCGATGACCGGCCTGTCCAGGACAATGAGATAATCCTGGGAGAGATAAGTCTGGTGAGCGAACTGCTCTACGAGGTCATCCAGAAATTTGTGGCAGCGGAGACAGAGATTGCCCATATCCAGAATGCCAGGATTCAACGATCCCTGGAACTTATGACCCTGTTCCAGACAGCGCTGTTCGTGTCTATCCTCGCGTTCCTGTTCCGCAACTACAAGCAATTGAACCGTAGTATAAACGATCCAATCTTCCGTCTGAAAACCATGGCTTCCAAGATTGCCCATGGTGACTTGTCCATCCGGGTAGACAAGCCTGAGATCAGCGAACTTGATGATTTGACGGACAGCCTCAATACCATGGCCGGAAAGCTGGGCGAGTTGATAGAACAGAATATACAGAAGCAGCAAACTCTGCAAAAGGCCGAAATGAGGGCACTGCAGGCGCAGATCGCCCCGCACTTCATGTACAACACCCTTGATACAATCCATTCCCTGGCGGAGGATGGCCAGAATGAAAATGTGGTCACCACGACCTTGGCACTATCCAACTTTTTCCGCCTTTCTCTCAACAAGGGTCGTGACTGGGTTTCTGTGGCAGAGGAAAAGTCCCATGTAGAGAGCTACCTGGCCATACAGAAAATGCGATACGGCGCAATACTGGATTACAAGATAAATTTTTCCCAGGATATCCTCAAGGAATCCATGCTTAAAATTCTCCTGCAACCCCTGGTAGAAAACGCGATTTACCATGGGATAAAAAAGACACGCCGCAGTGGGTTGATCAAATTGAAAGGCATAGCGCAGTGTGGCATCCTGGTATTCACTGTCGAAGACAACGGTCTGGGAATGACAGAAGATGAATTGGCAAAATTACGGCATGACCTGGCCTACTATGATGTGTCCAATGCCGGCACGGGGTTTGGTCTATACAATGTCTACAAGCGTATCCAGTTGTACTATGAGACAGAAGACGGTCTGACAATTGAAAGTGAATACAACAAAGGCTGCTCGGTCACTCTCCGGCTGCCCATGATCAAGCTGCCTGATCCGATGCAGGTATCGCCTTCGGATGGAGAGTGAGGCATGCATACGGTCTTTCTGGTGGAGGATGAACCTCTGATCCGGCAGAACATGCGCAACGCCATCGAAAAGCACCCTGAATCCTACACCTGCATCGGAGAAGCCGGGGACGGGGAACTCGCACTCTCCATCATCCAGGACCTGAAGCCGGACATCCTGGTAACCGATATAAAAATGCCGTTCATGGACGGTCTCATGCTGGCGCGCCATGCCAAAGCTACCAGTCCCTGGCTACGGATCATAATCGTGAGCGGGCACGACGAATTCGAGTTGGCCCGGCAGGCGATCTGCGTCGGTGTGGATAATTACCTTCTGAAGCCCGTGGCAGCCAAAGATTTCATGGAAGCCCTGCACAAAGCAAGCGAGCAGATCAGGGAAGATAAACAGCGGAGTGTCTCATTCCTGAAAGAGGCGACAGACGAAGAAATGGTCAAGACTGCTCTGGTGAGTACCTTGCTGGAACAACTCTGTGGCGGAGAGGTCTCCGCCGATGAGACGCTTCTCCGTGCAGATGAGCTGGGAATCGAAATCCTGGGCAAGAGGTATGTAGTCCTGATTTCCCTGTTCGAGGGAAAGGGTGGCTATCCCAACCGTCAGGCTCTCACTTCCAGGATCAAATTCATGCTGGTTGAGAATCCTGATGTACTGTATTTCCAGAGCGGGGTGGATACGGTAGTACTGATCATCAAAGGAACCACAGATCTGGACGTCACCGAAAAAGCGTATCATACGGCCCAGACATTCAAGCATGAACTGGAAGACGATGGCACCACTTTACTGACCATGAGCATAAGCAGTGTGACCTCCCGCATCAGTGGCATCCGTGATGCCTTCCATGAGGCGAGCATACTTCTGAAGACCTTCGGGCAAACCAACCGTGGCCGTATTTTCTGCGCCGGAGATATCGGCCGGATCGACAGCCCCGTCGCTGCATCCACCAACAGTTTCTTCAATGTCAATATCGAAAACAGACTCAAGTTCGCTGTAGCAGAAGATGTACCAGCGATCGTTGAAGAGTTCACAAAAAACCTCGATACCGACGAGATGCAGAGTGTGCTCTACCGCTACTATATCCTGATGGATCTCACCAATACAGCCATTCGTATATTACGGAGTTTCAATCCCGACATGGACTCCAACGAACTCGCCGGTAACTTTGTTGATCCCAGGCAGATGTTCCAGTCAGCGATATCCGTAGAAGAGTTCACTGCTATTGCTACCAGAATCTGCCTTGAGACCATAAAACTACGGAACAGCGGCACACTTAGTCCTCATGTGAAACTGGTGCGCCGGGCCTGTGAGTATATCCAGGAAAACTACAATAGCCCTGATATCTCCCTGAATACTGTTGCCGCTCATGTGGCTCTGAGCCCAACCCATTTCAGCACGATATTTTCCCAGGAGATGTCGGTGACCTTCATCAATTATCTTACCAATGTCCGGATGGAAAAAGTGAAGGAACTGCTGGTGTCCACCGACGAGAAGCTTGTCACCATCGCATTCAGTGTGGGATACAACGAGCCGAATTACCTGAGCTACCTTTTCAAGAAGCGTGAAGGTCTCACTCTGAAGGATTACCGGCAACAGAAAAGGATATAGTCCTACCAGCCCATGCCAAGCAGCCACAGCGGCAAGGCCTTGCCGGCAGGATAATCGATATCATCGCGGATCACATGGTCCGCGTCTTTGAGTTTTCTGGAGGCTCTCCCTACTTCGATTTTCAGTTTTCTGACTTCGGCCCCTCTGTTCCAGTCTGGACAGAGGCTCGTCCGCCATCAGTGGATTGTCTGCAGATAGATACAACATCCCGCTTGCCCGGCTGTGGTGCAGGAGGAAAGTGGTTTTCCCCACCCCCGGGGGCCGGCCAGGAGCAGGGCCCGGGTAGTGCGAAAATGTTTCTGTGCCACGAACGAATGGTAATTCAGGTTCCTGTTATAAGAACAATATAGTGTAGGTACTCTTGCAGCAGGAATGAAGCAGTGATTATCCCCTGGTTGGGGCTGGCAAGAACACCAGCCCCACTTACAGCATTACAACCCCATCAGATACTGGTTTACCAGGTTCTCAAGCCGTTCCTGTTTTCCACTGGCAATACCCACTGTCCCGTAATCCTTGGCCAGGGCGGCAAGGTCGGCAAAGCCCATCTTGCCTTTGGCAAAGAGGGCGCCCTTGCCCTTGTCGTAGCTTGAGTAGCGGTTCTTTACGAAGGCGGCCAGCTTGCCATCGGCAATGATGCGGCCAGCGGCTTCAAGGCCCACGGCGAAGGCATCCATGCCGCCGATATGGGCTTCGAAGAGGTCGGCTGGCTCGATGGAGTTGCGCCTGATGTGGGCGTCGAAGTTGAGGCCGCCGGTTGAGAAGCCGCCGACCTTGAGGATGGTCAGCATGGCCAGAGTGGTTTCGTAGTAGCTCATGGGGAACTGGTCGGTGTCCCAGCCATTGCGGGGGTCGCCGCGGTTGGCATCCACGGAGCCGAAGAGGCCCATGGCTGCGGCGGTTTCCAGCTCGTGGTGGAAGTCGTGGCCTGCCAGCTCGGCGTGGTTGGCTTCTATGTTCATCCGGAAGTCTTTGTCCAGGCCGTAGTAGCGCAGGAAGCCGGCTACGGTCTCCACATCAAAGTCGTACTGGTGCTTGGTGGGCTCCATGGGCTTGGGCTCGATGTAGAACACGCCTTTGAAGCCCTGGCCGCGGGCGTAGTCTCGGGCCATGGTCAGGAAGCGGGCCAGGTTGTCTTTCTCGCGCCTGAGGTCGGTGTTGAGGAGGCTCATGTAGCCTTCACGGCCGCCCCAGAAGGTGTAGCCCTGGCCGCCGAGTTCTATGGTGGCATCGAGGGCTGCCTTTACCTGGGCAGCGGCATGGGGGACTACGGCGAAGTCGGGATTGGTGGCGGCGCCGTTCATGAACCGGGGGTTTGAGAAGAGGTTGGCGGTGCCCCAGAGCAGTTTTACGCCCGTGGCCTTCTGCAGCTTCTTGGCCTTGGCCACCAGGGTCATCAGGTTCTTTTCACTTTCCGCGGGGGTGGCGCCTTCGGGGGCCATGTCGCGGTCGTGGAAGCAGTAGTAGTTCACGCCAAGCTTGGTGAAGAACTCGAAGGCGGCGTCCATCTTCTGCTCCGCGGCCTCCATGGGGCTGGGGGCCTGCTTCCAGGCCTGGTTCTGGGTGGCGGCGCCGAACTGGTCGGTGCCGTCGTTGCAGAAGCTGTGCCAGTAGGCCACGGCAAAGCGCAGGTGGTCCTTCATGGCTTTGCCGGCAACCTTCTTGTCAGCATTGTAGTACTTGAAGGCCAGCGGGTTGTCGCTCTTGGGGCCTTCGTATTCGATCTTGCCGATGCCGGGGAAGTATTCCTTTGCCCCGATGAAAACTTTGCTCATTCTATCCTCCTTAGGTATATAGGGGCCCGAGGGCCTGCAGGTATTTGTTGTATTCCGTGTATGCCTTTTCGTAGGCTGCCACTGCGGTGGGGTCTGGATTGATGGTAGCCCCGCCTTCCAGGGCTACGTGCTCTGCGCAGAGCTTGCCTATGCTGGCTGGTCGGCCAGCTGCCTTCTCTGAAGCCCAGAGAGCCTGGATGGCGGCTCCCATGGCTGCCGCGTCGTCTCCGGCGGGCACCTTTACCGGCAGGCCCGTGACGTTGGCGGCTATGGTCCGCCACAGGGGGCTCTTCGAGCCGCCGCCTATGAGCCTGATCTCTCTGGCGTGGTAGCCCAGGGCCTTGAAGGAGTCCAGGCCTACGCGCATGCCGAAGATGGCCGCCTCCATGGCTGCCCTGGCTATGTTCTGCGGTTTGAAATTGGCTGCGGTCAGACCGTTGAGGCTGGCCCGTCCGTTTGGCAGGTTGGGTATGCGTTCGCCGTTGAAGAAGGGCAGGACCACCACGCCTTCGGAGCCTATGGGGGCGGCGTTGGCGGCGGCGTTGAAGGCTGCCAGGTCCATGCCAAGGAGCTCCCGCAGCTGTTCGCTGGCAACGGTGCAGTTCATGGTACACAAGAGGGGCAGCCAGCCTCCGGTGGACGAGCAGAAGGCGGCCAGGTTGCCGGCGGGGTCTACCACGGGGCTGTCGGAGTAGCCGTACAGGGTGCCGGAGGTGCCAAGGCTCATTGTCAGAAAGCCGTCCTGCACAGCCCCGGTGCCTATGGCGCCCATCATGTTGTCCCCGCCGCCGGCGGACACGGGTATGCCAACCGGGATGCTATAGCGGGCAGCGGCCGCTGGGCTCACCGTTCCTGCAAGGCCGTCAGGGGCTACCAGCTCGGGCAGGCAGGAGCGGAGGCCGGGGTCAATCAGGCCGCAGATCCTGTCCGACCATTGGCGCGTGCGCACGTCGAAGAGGGCGGTGCCTGAGGCGTCGCCGAACTCGGCCACGTAGTTGCCGGTCAGGAGGTAGTTTATGTAGTCGTGGGGCAAGAGGACATGGCGCAGCCTGGCGTAGGCTTCCGGCTGGTGTTTTTTCAGCCACAGGATCTTGGGAGCTGTGTAGCCTGGGAGCATCAGGAGGCCGGTCTCCGCAAGGAGGGCCGCTTCTCCCCCGGCAGCCTTGGTAAGCTCGGCGCATTCGGCACTGGTGGCGGTGTCGCACCACAGTTTGACTGAATAGATGGCCTTGCCGTCGGCGTCCAGGGGTACAAAGCCGTGCTGCTGGCCTGAAACGCCTATGGCAGTGATGCTGGATCGATGTTCTGCGGAGAGGCCGGCGAAGCACTGGGCCACGGCGGCCTCGTACCAGCCGGTGTCCTGTTCCCTGGTGCCGTCGTTCCTGGCGGTAAGCTCCAGCTCCGCCTGGGTACTGGCAAGTACTTTCTTCTGTTCGGGGTCGTATATGACCAGTTTGCAGCTCTGGGTGCCAAGGTCTATGCCGCAGACGGTTTTCATGGCTGCCTCCTCTAGGGGGTGTCAGTACAGCGTACTGGCACTTCTGCTGGCGCGCCATGTTCGTTATTGACTAAACATATCCATTATTGATATTCGAGTTTGGCTCTGGCTGCTGATGCATGCTTCATTCAAGTATCACTTTTACTTTCTCTATCACTTCATCCAGTACATCGTCCTTTATCTTCCCTATGAACGCGATATTCCTTGTTTTCCAATCCAGGTTCTTTATTTGAATTTTTCGCTTGCGTTCTGAAAAAACCTGGGCTATGATCACATCAACATAGTTATGCACGCGTGTGCATTGATGGAGGGTAGAGATGATCGAAGGAAGCAGTGATTCCGGCGCCGCACGTGTGCTCAGCTACGGCATGGTAGGTGGTGGTCCGGGAGCCTTCATTGGCGAGGTACACCGCAAGGCTATAGGACTCGACGGTCTTGCCCGCATCACGGCGGGCTGTTTTTCCAGGGACCTGGCCAATACGCGTATCACCGGCCGTGCTCTGGGCATTTCCGACGAACGGCTGTATGCCAGTTATGAACAGATGGCCGCTGGCGAAGCAGCCAGGAAAGACGGCGTGGACTTCGTGGTCATTGTCACGCCCAACGCCACCCACTATGCGGCAGCCAAGGCCTTTCTGAGCAAGGGCATCCATGTGGTC
>JAVEXH010000480.1:0-2666 GCA_034004175.1 Spirochaetia bacterium | reverse complement strand
GGCCCGCCACACCTGTTCCCTGAGGTCCCGCCGGGTCGAGTAGGTCAGGAAGGGATCGACCAGGGATGGCGACAGATTGATGACATAGCCGCCCAGCCCCTTGTCTGCAGCCACGGACTTGGCTGCATCAAGCACGGATTCCGGCAGGCCTGCCCTGTCAGCCTCGGTTTCGAGGACCAGACAGTAGGCGGACTCGTCTCCCAGCACTGCCTGGCTGAAGGTGGTGTACAGCGTGGCCAGTTCCTCGGTGATTGCCGCATACCGCGTACGCGCTTCGCCCTTGAGAAGAGCCCCTTGCAGCACGTAATCCAGATGGACACGCTCCAGCAGGCGCAGCTCCTCCTGAACAAGACCAAGTTCCGTACGCTTGCGGTACAGGGTATCGACCCGCTTGAAGATGCCTTCATGCAGGCTCAGCCAGTTCTGGTGGGCTGCGATCCTGGGCATCAGATCCCGCTCCGCGGATTGCAGAGCTTCATTGGTTTCACTGGCAGTCAGGTTGAAGAAAACACCGGCAACCCTCTCGAATTCTTCTCCCGCCTGGTCCAGGGCAACCAGGGTATTCCTGAAGCTGGGCTCTTCGGCGTTGCTGGCTATGGCATCAATTTCCTGCTTGTGTCCGGCCATAGCCGTCTCGAAGGCGGGGGCAAAGTGTTCTGCTCTGATCTGGTCAAAAGGAGGAAGCCCGTAAGGAGTTTCCCAGGGTCTGGTAAGTGGATTGGTTGTCATGCCGGAAGTATGGAACCCATGCGGCCTTGGGGTCAAGGGAAATTCCGGTGATATCCGGCCGTTCGTGCTTGCGTGGATTGAAGACCGGTTCCGATCTTTGGATCCCGTTGGCCCCTATATCTTGGCCTGGAGCGCCATGTGTCCACCTCGCCGGGAAGCGGATACGAGGCTGAAAGCTTCCATACAGACACTCATGATCTGCACGTAGCCACGATCGGCCTTGTCAGCACCATCAAGATCCGACAAGAGGGCAGCATAGGCAACAATGAAGCCCTCATCCCGATGCCGGCCAAGCAGCATGCTCGATGCCAGAAGGTACAGATGGCGCGTAGGCAGTGGAATGTCCGACAATCGCGACTCAAGAAAGCCAAGGTACGTATCCATTGCCGACCCTCCATGCGTTCATGCTGATGTTATCTACATTGTCGGCCGATTGGAGGCCTGGATGAAGGGCTTCCTCTTGCCGTGGACAGGCTTGCAGTGGTCGGCTTTTCCCACGACCTGGGCATGAACCGCTGTGCCAGGGCGCTTGGCTTCCAGACGCCGCTTCTGGGTAGAGGCAGTGAACCGGCTCCCGCCATCCACTCCAGCCTCTTAATTACCCCTATCTATATATTTTATAATTGATTAGATTACTGACCGTTCAATTTTCATTGCAATGCATCATTCAATTCAGGAGACCGGATGGACAGGACCGAAGAACTGGGAAAGGCCCCTATACCTGGCCTGCTGCTGCGTTTCTCGCTGCCAGCCATAGTAGGCATGATGGTCAATGCCATTTACAACGTCGTAGACCGCATCTTCATAGGCCAGAACGTAGGCCCTCTGGGTCTGGCCGGAGCAACGGTAGCCTTCCCCATCATGCTGGTGCTCATGGGCTTCGGTATGCTGGTGGGCGTCGGTGGTTCCGCCCTGGTGTCCATACGGCTTGGCGAACGAAAGGAAGCCGAGGCAGAACAGATCCTGGGCAACGCAGTGGCCTTGCTGGTAATCCTGGCGCTGAGCCTCACAGGTCTGGGGCTTCTCTTCCTTGCACCCCTGCTCAGGCTCTTCGGTGCCAGCGAAGCCATCCTGCCCTATGCAATTGATTATACTTCCATAATATTACTCGGAAGTATCTTCCAGGCCCTTGGCTTCGGCATGAACAACTTCATACGCGGTGAAGGCAATCCCAAGGTAGCCATGGCCACCATGCTGATAGGGGCTGTCCTGAACATAATCCTGGATGCGGTATTCATCATCGGCCTGGGCATGGGTGTCAGTGGCGCGGCACTTGCAACGGTCATCGCACAGGGAAGCTCTGCCGTCTGGGTAATGTCATATTACTTTGGTGGACGAAGCCATCTGAAGATCCGGCGCATC
The DNA here is from genome assembly GCA_034004175.1 of Spirochaetia bacterium. GTDB lineage: Bacteria > Spirochaetota > Spirochaetia > Treponematales > UBA12059 > MIBM01. Next base: position 575 of record JAVEXH010000480.1, on the reverse strand, counting down.
AACCTGAGACCCCGGAAGGACATAGTCCTGCCCATGGTGGCCATAGGAATGGCACCTTTTGCCATGCAGATGGCTTCCTCTGTCCTCAATGGCCTCCTGAACAACCAACTCCAGCGCTATGGCGGTGATCTCGCAGTATCCACCATGGGCATCATCTTCTCCATTATCACCTTCTTCCTGATGCCGATCTTCGGCCTGAACCAGGGGGCCCAGCCCATCATAGGATACAACTACGGGGCCAGGAACTACGGCCGGGTACGGCATGCCATGCTTCTGGCGATAGTTGCGGCATCCACGTTGGTATCCACCGGCTTCGTGCTCATCCAGCTATTCCCCCAGGTCTTTGTCGGCTTCTTTGCCGGTTCATCGGCCGAGCTTCTGGCCATGGCCAGCATGGCCATACGGATCTATTTCATGATGCTGCCCTTGATAGGCTTCCAGATCGTGGCGGCTGGCTACTTCCAGGCCTCGGGCAAACCCAAGCAGGCCATGGTCCTGTCACTTTCACGGCAGGTCCTGCTCCTGATACCCCTGATCATCGTGCTACCCCTGAAGTTCGGCTTGACCGGGCTGTG
>JAVEXH010000479.1:0-2683 GCA_034004175.1 Spirochaetia bacterium | reverse complement strand
CCTGCAGGCCCAGGCCAGCGATTTCTCGTCCAACGACTTCCTGCCGGTGATAGAGGTGGTTGTCTCCGGTGACGCGCCGTACGAGGAGCTGAACCGGACGGCCCGGGCCTTGCGGGATCGCATCCTTACGGTAAACGATGTCTCATCCGTAGACCTGATAGGCGACAGGGACCGGCAGATTGTCGTCGATGCAGACCGTGACAGGCTTGAGGGCCTGGGCATAGCGGTGTCCGAACTCCTGCGGGCTGTGCAGCAAAAGAACATCACCGTGCCGGGTGGAACCCTTGAAACAGCTTCCCGTGAGTATCTCCTGCGTACTGTTGGCTCCCTGCGTGGCATAAGCGAATTCGAGAATGTGATCGTGCGCAGCAGTTCGGCCGGCGGCGGCGTGGTACGCCTTGGCGACCTTGCCAGGGTGTATGAGGATTATGACCAGAGCGGTGAGACCTCCCGGTTCAATAGTGACCGTGCCATTGTCCTGCGGGTAGGCAAGGTTGCCCGGGGTGATTCCATTGGTGTGATAGACCGGGTAAAGGTAATAACCACGGCTTTTGAGCCAGGCCTGCCAGAAGATATAGCCCTGGACCTGGTAAACGACTCCACCGTGCAGATCAGGGACAGCATCGACGTACTGCTGAGCAATGCCCTGCAAGGCCTTGTGCTCCTATCGGTTATACTTCTGTTCTTCCTTGGCTTGCGCAATGCCCTTATGACTGCTCTTGGCATTCCGGTTACCTTCGCTGTAACCTTCATCATACTTGAGGCCTTGGGTGAAACCATAAACTCCAATACCTTGTTCGGTCTTGTCCTGGTGCTGGGCTTGGTGGTTGACCATGCCATTGTAATCACCGAGAACACCTACCGTCTGCGTACTCTTGGCTACGACAAACGCCGGGCTGCCATAGAGGGAACCAGCCAGGTGGCCTGGCCCATCGTGGCATCCACCCTTACCACGGTTGCGGCCTTCCTGCCCCTGATGATACTGCCCGGAACCATAGGCAAGTTCCTCCGGGTAATTCCCATCGTGGTATCCATAGCCTTGGTTGCATCCACCATCGAGGCCATCCTGTTCATCCCGGCCCATGCGGTGGAGTGGCCAGGGGGCAATACCATCAAGTTGAAGCCGGACCTCTTTGACCGGATACGGCCACGCTTCGAGGGCTTCATCCGTGCCCTGTACCGCAAACGTCTGTTCGTGGTGCTTGGCTTCATCGTGGTGGCCGGTGGCATCTTCTCCACCGTACCCTTGATCCGCCAGGACTTGTTCAGTGCGGAGGATTTCACTCTCTTCTATATCGACATAGACTTGCCAACTGGCTCCAACCGGACCAAGACCGAGAGTGTGATACGCATGTTCGAGGATCGCATCCAGCCGCTGCGCGGCAAGGGAGAGGTCGTCAATGTGATTTCAAGCGTCGGCTTCCGCTCAGGTGGTTCAGGCGGTACCAGCGCCGGCAATGTGGGCCAGATAGTAGTAGACCTGGCGGAGGTCAAGGAGGGCCGCACCCGGCCCATCGCTGAGATCATGGAAGAAGTGAAGCTCCTGTGTGCCGACATACCAGGACCGGAAACGGCGATCTACCGCAAGGCGGCATCGGGTCCGCCGGTTTCGCCGCCTGTCGGCTTCCGGATCCGCGGCGATGATTACGAGGCTCTCATAAGTACTGCCGCCCAGCTGCGGGAGCGGCTGGCAGCGTACCCGGAACTCCTCAACATCGTGGATACCCTGCAGACTGGTACGCCGGAACTCAGGATACTCATCAACGAGGAGAGGGCCGCGGCCTATGGCCTCTCGGTGGCTTCCGCCGGAGCCTTCATCCGTGGCTCGTACGACGGTTATCCAGCAGGCACGGTTTTCTTCGGCAACGAGGAACTGGACATAGTGGTACGCTACGCCGGAACCGGTGGAGCGGATTCCATAGGCCGGCTTCTGGAGCTCAAGATACCCACACCTGACGGCCGCCAGGTACCATTCTCTGCCATAGCCGAGCTGGATGAGGGGGCAGCTCTTGCTGCAATCAAGCGGGTAGACGGCAAGCGCGAGGTCGGCGTCGATGCCGATGCCTACACCAAAGACAACGTGCAGATCATTAACCAGGACATAAAGAACTGGTTCGAGACCGAGGTGCAACCCCGCTATCCCGAGCTTGAGCTGATCGTGGGTGGCGAGTTTGCCGAGCTGGCAGATCTGCTCATCCAGATACTCAGGGTCTTCCTGCTGGGTGTCTTCCTGATCTATGCAGTGCTTGGCGCCCAGTTCAAGAGTTTTACCCAGCCCTTGCTGATCCTGTTATCGGTGCCTATGGCCTTTGCGGGGGTCATCCTGTATCTGGTCCTGTCTGGTACTCCTTTCTCCACCACCGTACTGTACGCCGGAGTGGCCTTGGCGGGAATCGCGGTGAACGATTCCATAGTGCTCATCGATTTCATCAATGTGGCCAGGAAGGAAGGCAAGGCTGTAGCTGAGGCAGTGGTAGAGGCGGCAACAGTACGTCTGAGGCCCATATTGCTTACCAGTGTGACCACCATCGGCGGCCTGTTGCCTACTGCCATAGGCCTTGGCGGCTATTCGGTAGTCTGGAGCCCCATGGCCAGCACCATAATCTTTGGTCTTTTCTTTTCCACCCTGACCGCCCTGACTGTTGTCCCGGCTTTGTATGGCCTTCTGTACGACCGCAAGGGC
>JAVEXH010000041.1:0-12192 GCA_034004175.1 Spirochaetia bacterium | reverse complement strand
GCTCCCAATCCTTTCACTGGATAAATCCAGACCAAAGTGTGCTGGTAATGTTCACCAAGGGAAATGCCCTGCTGTATTCCGGTGATTGCACCATCATCAGGCATGGCAAGTCCAACTCACATCGCTGGTTCGTCCTGACTCCCCGGGAGAGCAACATCAGCAGGTTCAGGAAGAAGGAGTACCGGAGTCTCCGTCACCACACTGTTCCGCCGGTGAATCTGTCATTCCGTCACCCACTGAGCGGTAAACAAGTGTTTCTGCAGACAGTAGACATTTCAAGCACCGGCCTGGCAGTGGATGAACATTCGGACACTTCGAACCTTCTCCCGGGCATGATGATTCCGGAACTGAGTCTGGAAATAGCCGGAAATACACTGGTGAAATGCTCTGCCCAGATTCTGTACAGGAACACAGTTCCCGCAAGCCAGGTGGGGGGAGCCATCCGTTGTGGCATGGTGCTGCTGGACATGAGGATACTGGACCAGGCAAAGCTCTCAGCCCTTCTGCACCAGGCCATGAATCCTAATTCCTTTGTCTGCAATCAAGTGGATTTAGATGCACTCTGGCAGTTTTTCTTTGATTCCGGCTTCATTTACCCATCCAAGTACTCGGTGATGGAAGCAAAGAAAGAAGAATTCAAGCGTACCTACCAGAAACTCTACCAGGAGAGCCCGTCCATTGCCAGGCATTTTGTCTTTCAGGACAAGGGATCACTGTTTGGCCACATGTCCATGCTGCGCTTCTACAGCAAGGCCTGGATGATCCACCACCATAGTTCATCCCGCAAGGGCCACGCTATGGCAGGCCTTACCGTGCTTGAACAAGTCAGCTCGTATGTCAATGAATTCCATTCCCTGCTGTCTACACACATGAATTATGTGTTCTGCTATTACCGCCCGGAGAACTCCTTCCCGAACCGAATTTTCGGCGGTGTGGCCAAGGATATGGCCAATCCAAAGGGTTCGTCTGTAGACAGCTTCGGTTATCTGCAACTTACAAGCCAGACTGCTCCATCTGCACAGCCCTGCCAACCCTACCAGTTGATGCCGGTAAATGACGCCGATCTGGATGAACTCGAGCGCTTTTATGAAACACGATCCGGAGGACTGCTTCTGGACGCATTGGATCTCAGAGCAGATCTTCTTCACGATGATGAAATCAACAAAGAGTACTGGTCCCTTGGTTTCAAACGTGAAAAGCAGGTATACGCCCTGAAGCAGGAAGGCAAGCTCAAAGCCGTGGTCATGATAACCTTGTCTGACACCGGCCTCAATTTGTCAAATCTTACCAATTGCATCCATGCGATTGTAATCGACAACGAAAGCCTGCAAGGGCCTACCCTGATGGCCTGCCTTCATGATCTCCGGATACATCACAGCCAAGAGGACCTGCCTTTGCTTGTCTATCCGCACAGCTACCTGGAGATGAATGAGATTGCCTTCGAGAAGAAATACTGTCTTTGGGTATTGAATATGCAGAACACGGACGGCTATTTCCGGTTCCTTCGCAAGACCTTCAAGCGTGCAAATCATGGCTGACGATACTCCTCTGTACAGCAGCAAGATCATCGACACATTCCTGAAGCTTATTGCTGAACGTTACCATTATGTACGCGCAGGAGAACTTCTAGCAGCAGCGGGCATGGAAGCCTACCAGGTTGAGGATGAAGGCCACTGGTTTTACCAGGACCAAGTAGACCGTTTCTACGAGGCCTTGGTGCAGGCTACGGGGAATTCCCATATCGCCCGGGAAGCAGGCCGCTATTCAGCAGCTCCGGAAGCTTTGGGAACCATGACCAAATACCTTATGGGTTTCGTAGGCCCTGCAAAAGTATTTGAACTTGTTGAGAAGATTGCCAGCAGCTACACCCGTTCATCCAAGTACCAGTCCCGGAAACTGGATAGAACCGCCATCGAGATAGTGGTTACACCGATAAATGGTGTACATGAAAAAGCATATCAGTGCGAGAACCGGATCGGATATTTCGAGGCCATCATACACTTGTTCAATTACCGAACTCCCCATGTCGAGCACCCTGAATGTATTTTCAAGGGTGACGAAAGATGCCGGTATGTCATCTCCTGGCAGGCATCCCTGGGAACTATAGTAAGGAAGCTGCGGAACCTGGCGTATGTTGTGGCTGCAGCAATTTCTTTCCATTCCTGGTTTTATACGCCAGGCATACCTCTGCGACTACTGGTACCCGGTCTGTTCCTCCTGCTCCTGCTATTATCCGTGCTCGGTGAGCATTTCGAACATCGGGATCTGGTGGCCACCATCGGCAAGCTGCGCGAATCAATGGATACCTTGCTGGATGGAGCCAAGGACAATTACAATCACGCATTGATGATCAATGAGATCGGCCAGGCCATAAGCAAGCAGATCCAGATCGACGATATATTGTTACGGGTCAACGAAGTTTTCAAAAAACGGCTGGATTACGATAGAGGACTCATCCTCCTGCAGAGCAAGGACAAGACCCGCCTCGAGTTCCGTGATGGGTTTGGTTACCGGGAGGATGATGTTGAAGCGATGAAAGCAGCAAACTTCCACCTGGACAGAGAAGAATCCAGAGGAGTCTTTGTCATCTGTCACAAAGAACGCAGACCCTTCCTGGTGAATGACATAGACGAGATAAGTAATGAGTTGTCCCCTCGAAGCCTGGAGTTCGCGAAGAAGATGGGCTCCAAGTCCTTCATCTGCTGCCCCATCATCTTCGAGAATGAAAGCCTTGGTGTGGTAGCGGTGGACAACATCCGCACGAAGCGGCCACTCATCCAGAGCGACATCAACCTGCTCATGGGAATTGTGCCAGAGATAGGCATCAGCATCCACAACGCCTTCCTGGTAGAGGAACGTGACAGCCAGTTCAGGTCAATACTCCAGACCTTGGCTGCCAGCATAGACGCCAGGGACTTCCTTACCGCCGGCCATTCAGAGCGGGTAACCAGGTATGCCCTTGGTATATGCCGGGAAATGGGGCTATCCAGAGAATACACGGAGATGATCCGGGTTGCTTCCCAGCTTCACGACTACGGCAAGATAGGCATTCAGGATTCGATACTTAAAAAAGCCGGCCCCTTGTCAGTATCGGAAAAAGAAGAGATAAAAACCCATGCCGCAAAAACCGAGAGCATACTGAAGCGGATCAATTTTGAAGGAATATACCAGGAAGTACCCTTCATAGCCGGTTCCCATCATGAAAAAATGGATGGATCGGGATATCCGCGTGGACTGAAAGGCGAAGAAATACCTCTGGGGTCGCGTATCATTGCGGTGGCCGACTTCTTCGAAGCCATCACCGCAAAGCGCCATTACCGTGACCCCATGACCTATGAAGAAGCCATAGACGCCCTGATGGCAGAGACCGGTACCCACTTTGACCCCGAGGTGGTGCACGCTTTTGTTGCCTTCATTGCAGGGGAGGCAGACACACGGGAAGCGTTGCCAATCTGAGACCCGGACAGCATAGAGAGTCTGGCCGGGGTATCAGGACTGGTTGGGCATCACCCCCCAGCAGTTTATGACAGGTGTGTACGTAAACCTGCCGGGATCGGAGAAGAAGGCTTCAAAGTCTGCTGAAAACTCGGCAGCGGATTCATATCCCGGAATCACAAAGCCGGTCTTGCGGTGGGCAATTTCTATCTTCTTGAGCCAGTTGAAGGCATCACTGTCACGCAAGGGGCCATAGATGAGGTGATGAGCCCCTGCGTCTGCCCTGATGTCTGAAAAACCAAGCCGGTACAGATGGGAATACAGCTTGCGCCCTGCATACGGATCAAAGTTGGCTATGTCCTCCAGGGCAGCAATGGAAGCACGGAGGGCTGTTTCAAGACGCACCGTAAGCCCGTAATGGTTCAGGGAATTATGATCCAGGTCTATCAGGCACAGTATGCCGCCATCGGCAACGATGGATTTGAGGTTGCTGACAATGTCGAAAGCTTCGGCCTTGTAGTATTCCAGGACGAACCGGACCCATACAAAATCGAATTTGCCCAGATCCCTCAGATCTTCCCGGATGTCCCTGCATTCGAAAAGGGCTCCTGTCTGGGCATACTTGGTCCTGGCATGCTGGATCCGTCCTGGTGAAGCATCGATGCCCAGGGCATGCCCTCCCGGGGAGGCCATGCCGCCAAGTATTGCCGTAGTCACCCCGGCACCACAGCAAATATCGGCAACCCTCATTCCCGGTTTCAGGCCTGCCAGAGCAGCCTGGGCCTGGACAACCGCTGCGTCTGTCTTCAGTTCCAGCCGAAGAGCTTCCTCTTCGCTCTCCATAAGATAGTCGATGCTCATTTGTCCTCGATCCTGTCCGGATACGCCTCGCGATAGTGTGAGTTCAGCCAACTCCGCTTCAGGGCCTGGTTCAACTTGTAAACAAGATAGGCTCCCACAGGCCTGCGAAGATTCAAGACAGACCTCAAGAGCCGGTACTGGTAGACGGGAAAGGAATAGATGCTCTTCTTTATGTAATTGTTGCCTGTATAGACACTCTCGACGCTCAGGCCTTCCGGGCGATGAGTCAGGTACGAGAAGCGGAACTTTTCCCAGTCCGCAGGAAAATCATTGTAAAGCAGGCGATCTTCAGCCATCACCTTGTCCATGAGTGCTGTTCCGGGCAGGGGGGTCAGGATGGATATCTGGACTATGTCAATGCCAGAGCGGATGATGAACCTGGCCAGGCTGCGGTAGTACTCATCAGTCTCATGGTCGTTGCCGATTATAAAAGCCCCCATGACGCCAATCCTGGCAGCATGCAGACGCTTTACCACCTCACCATAATTGTCCACTCCGGTCCTGAGGTTGATGCCCTTGTGCATCTCTTCGAGGGATCCCTCTTCGGTAGTCTCGAAGCCAATGAAAACGTGGGTGCACCCCGACTCGGATGCTTTCCTGAGCACCAGGGCATCATCAGCCACATTTATCGAGGCCTGCATCCACCACTTCTTGTCCATCTTGCGGCTTATCATGCCTTCGAATATTGCCAGAGCCCTGAGACGGGCCTCTTCCGAATATCCTATCAGGTTGTCATCAAGAAAAAGTACATGCTTTCCCTGTATGGTCTCCAGTTCACGGAGTACCGAGGCAGCAGTCCTCTGGCGATACCGACGGCCAAGATAGCGGGAGACCGAACAGAAACTGCAGTCAAAGGGACAGCCACGGGAAGTCTGCACCGGTTGCCAGAAATACCCGGGGTGCAGGAGATCCCGACGGGGCAGGATTTCGCTGGTTCCAAGATCAACCAGTGGCCCGTGATAGACACCAGCCATCTTTCCATCACCGAAATCCGCCAATACTTTGGCCCAGATACCTTCCACTTCGCCGGTCACCACCGCGTCCGCATGGCACAGGGCTTCTTCGGGTAGCATGGATGCATGGATACCGCCCATGACCACGGGTGTTCCACTTTTCCGGTAAGCGTCCGCAATCTCGTAGGCACGGCCGACATTGCTTGTGAAGGCTGTCAGGCCGACGAGATCCGCCTCCTCGTGGTTCCAGCAGTCGAAGTTCTCATCCAGGATCTTCACATCCCAGTCTCCGGGAGTAACGGCGGCTACATAGGCAAGGCCGAGCGGGGGGAAGCAGGAGATCCTGCTCAGCATATAGCCACTTCTGCGCCCTACAGGGTTGATCAGCAATAGATGTTTCATAAGCATTTGGCATTATACGCGGATTATAAGTTCTGGTGCGTATAAAAATCAGCAATTCAAGAATTTTCTGCTCAGGAACTCGTGTGGCCTGCCTCTATTGCCTGTATCAGATTGAAAAAGGCTTCATTCACCGGTGTGGCCACTCCGTGCCTGCGTCCAAGTTCTATCATCGCCCCTGAGAACATCTCCACCTCGGTCTTCCTGCCTGCCATGACATCCTGGCACATCGAGGTATATCCACCAGGATGCAATGAAAACAGCGGCTCGTCGATCTTCTGCACATCACCGTCCTCCAGGCCCATGCCCATCACCTTGGAGAGGGTCACAACCTCACGCATGAGGGACATCATGACCGCCCGTGCGTGAGGTTCGGTCTGGAAGGTTCCGTAGGGTGCCTTGAGTACCGCCGAAGCCTGGTTGATGCCTACATTCATCATGAACTTGAACCACAGGCTGCGCAGCATGTTCTCGGGAATCACATACGGCACCTTGGTCCGGTCAAAGAACTGCGATAACCTGAGAACCCGCTGGCTGTACGCCCCGGACTTGTTGAGCCTGTCACCGAAATGGATCTTCCCGAAGGTTGAAAAATTCACCCTGTTGTCCTGTCTGACGGCGTCGATGCCGAGGCTCATGGCATACACAGGAAGTTTCTCGCCCTCCGGTGCCCCCGGGCCGGCTCCGAAGGCCGCACCCAGCATTTCTTCGCTGGAAATACCGTTGAGCAGGGAAAGTATCATGGTCTGCGGCCCGACATGGCCACGCATCTGGTCTATGGACAGGGCAAGATGATGATGTTTTACTGCCACAACCACAAGGTCGAAGCCCCCGTCAACCTTGTCCTGCGGTGCAACCAGTCTGAAGTGCATGGCCTCGCCATTCACCATGAAGCCGTCCCGGCGGTACCGCTCAAGACGTTCACCCTCGGCCAGGACCGAGACGCAACCTGGACAGGCGCGCTGGATGAGGGAGGCCAGAGCCGCACCTATGGCGCCTGTTCCTACTACCAAGACCCGTTGTATGTCATCCATAGCGTCCTCCGGAATATATCAGACCAGAAAACCCTTGTGTTATGCAACGCCAGGGAAGGGTTCCCGTCCCATGTTGCCTTGCTTTTACCATGAAACATGCGTATTCTTGTATAGATGTTGGTCGTCAACGACCTGTGGCGTATGCCCAACGGGATCCGCCGGGGTTCGCTCCGTATGGAGGGACATAAGACTCCACCTTCAAGGGGGGATTACCATGAAGGGTAACCGTATGTATGTCGACATCGGCTCGATGCTCGACGAGATTTTTGATGCAGCCAAGACTTTCGGCGACCAGATGAGGGACAACTTCGGCCCGGAAGGATCCGGACCCGGTACTGGTCCTGCAGCGTGGTTCAATGTGGCAGACCACGAGGAAAACGCCGACCTGTACCCAACCTTTTCCTATCCACCAATGAACATATTCATGACCGCCGACCGGTCCATGGTTTTCGAGTTTGCCCTGGCTGGCTTCGACGAAAAGGACATCAGCCTGACCTTCCAGGGTGACTACATGGTCTTCTCGGCCCGCATCGGCCAGACAGCCTCCCAGGAAGAAGGGGTGCGTTTCTTCAAGCGCCGACTGAAGCTCAAGGACATAGAGAAGCAGAAATACTATGTTCCAGCCGACCGTTTTGACCAGATGGCCGTGCGCGCGGTATTCCGCAACGGCATCCTTCGGGTTACCATACCCCCCAAGGAAGACTCCACCGCCCCCGAGGGCTTCAAGATAGAGATTGTGAAAGAAGGTGATTGATAAAGGACAAGGAACACCGCTGATACGGATTCCTGTCTGCCGCGATTACTGAGTGAACGCCGTCCTGCAACACCGCAGGGCGGCGTTTTTCAATGGCTGAAGGTTCTTAGTTTGAAGCGTGTAGCCAGTTCGTCAAGGTGGCTCAAGGCAAACAGGCCTATGTAGATGGTCAGAGCGCCACTCAGAACCAGCATCAAAGGCAGGGAGAAACCCATGCCGTACTGGGAGGACAAGGCGCGGTAGCCACCCGTCAGGGGCAAGCCTCCAAGGGACAGCAGGAGAAGGAACCCCGCCAGCAACCAGTTGCGCATCGAGACCACCCGTCGCGGAGCGGGCAGGAAGGGTATGAGATCCCGTACCCGCGGGACCAGATCTACCGAGGAGACCAGGTCAGGCAGACGATAGGCTACCAGGGCAGCCTGGACTCTTTCCGCAGCCCTGGCACAGGCAGGGCAGGCCTCTGTGTGGAGCCGTTGCTCCTCGTCCAGAAAAAGCCCACCTTTGGCCGGGTCGCCGCGGGATAAATCGTCGGATGCATCAAGGCGATCAAGAAATTCCGTGCAATTCATGCTTCGCCCTCCATTTCGAGCGCTGTCCTGAGATCACGCTTGGCCCTGAACACATGGGACTTTATGGTGTTCACCGGGAAGCCGGTTACCTCGCTGATCTCTTCGTACTTCATGCCATCCCCGAAGAACAACTCAAGGCATACTGCATATTTCTCAGGCAGGTCGGCCACAGCTTTCCTGATGGCCCGGCCTGTCTCCGCCCGCAGATGCTGGTCCTCGGGTGACAGGGTCCTGACATCCGCCGGTTCAACCTCCAGGGGCTCGAAACGCCCGGCCTTCCGCTTTGCATTAAGGCCTGCGTTGTACGCAATCCTGGTAAGCCAGGTAGAAAAGCTGGACCGGCCCATGAAACCAGCCAGGCCTACATAGGCCTTGACGAACACATCCTGGGCAAAATCTTCGGCAGCATCCTGGTCCCTGAAAAACCCGTAACCCAGCCTCAGGATCCGGCGCTGGTAGCGCTGGACAAGGAATGAAAAAGCGTTGGCATCCCCGTCAAGCACGCGCTCGATGACCTCTTCGTCGGACGCGTCCGGTCCGGCAAAACTCATGCCGAGTGCTGGCGGGAACGCAGCAGATAAAAGGCAAGCAGACCGAGTCCCAAAGACAGGGGAACCAGGCCCCCAAGCAAGGCATAGCTGGAAGGAGAGACCAGGACGAACACAATGGTCAAGCCCAACCCCAAAAACGATAGCAGGATACCGGCCAACAGGCTGAATACCTCAAGCTGGAAGGGCTTTGGCTCGTATTGGCCACGCTCTATCATGAGCATGCGCTCACGGTGTCCCCAGAGTACATAAAAGAAGACCACCATACAGCCCATCACGATACCCACAATAGGCACGATGGAGATGATCACCTGCGATGCTGCCGTAGTTTCCCTCATAATGGCTCCGATGTCAGTCATTTGTGTCTATGTCTCCAGCGCCATGCACAGTTTGACGTCTGAAGTCCCTGAAGGTTGCAGTGTAGTACATGGTTGCCGTCCCTTGCACGGCACACCCTGGATCACAGCAACCACTATTACACGGCAGCAACCAGTGATCTGGTTGCTATCACGTCAACTCCATGGCCGCCCAGATCCTTGATGAGCACCTGACCGCGCTTTACCGGCAACTTCACCGACAAGGCATAGATAGCCTTGAGGGCTTCGTTCACGTCTTCCTTTGGATAAGGGCCGGTTGTCCTCACTGGCAGGCGGGACATGGCGCCAGTCGTTCCTGCGCCAGCTATCCTGGCAGTAGCACTGACCACCCGCTTGGGAGCCAGCAATTCTTCCTCGGCATATTTCACACCCCGGGGACAGCGGTTGCCACTGATCGAAAGGGCATCCCCGGGACCACGGTCCACGCTCAGATGGCAGCCCAGGGGGCAGGTAATGCAGATCAGCTCTTCACTCATGGCCGGGCCCTCCTTCAGGCTATGGAAATCTCCAGCACCGGATCCGGTGCATCCAGGACTTCGTGCAGATCCTGGGGTGACAACTCGAGGGCAATCATCTCGGATGGTTGAATATGGTTTTTACGGATACTTTTTACTACCCGGTTGTTCACCTTGACATCCAGCACCGCATCATTCTTCACGATCAGTGTGCGCAAGTATATCTTGGCTCCCGAGTGCAGGTCGACCCTGACAGGGGCCGTGTAGCGTACATTTGCTCCAGCCTTTATCCTGGCTTCCTTGCCTGGCCTCCTGCCTTTGAGCCAACCTGCGGCAAAGGCACCGGCCCTTCTGGATTCCTCCACGACATAGTCCACCAGATCATGCACATGCAGCACATTGCCGCAGGCAAAGACCCCGGGAACAGTGGTCATCAGCATGGAATCCACCATGGGGCCACCCGTCATGGGGTTCAGTTCCACCCCGGCCGTACGGGACAGCTCGTTCTCCGGTACCAGACCCACGGACAGCAGCACTGTGTCACAGGGTATGGTGAAGGCCTTCTCCGGCTGCAGGGCTCCATTCTCTATGGGGCTTATCTCTACACCTTCCACCCGGTTCTTGCCGATTATCCTGGTGGTCAGATGGGACAGGTACAGGGGTATGCCGAAGTCATGCAGGCACTGGACTATGTTGCGGGTGAGCCCCGATGGATAGGGCAGTATCTCCACCACCGCGTGGACCTTGCAACCCACCCAGCTCATCCGCCGTGCCATGATCAGGCCGATATCACCCGACCCGATGATGACCACGTCCTTGCCTGGTACAAAGCCTTCGAGGTTCACCAGGCGCTGGGCCAGGCCTGCGGTGTACACACCTGCCGGCCGGTCGCCGGGGATGCGGATATTGCCACGGTTGCGCTCCCGGCATCCCATTGCCAGGATGATGGTCCTGGAGCTCAGCCGCAGCACCCCCCACCTGGCCGAGTAGCAGAACATGGTCTTCCGCTCACTCCGGGCATCCATCTCCATCACTGTAGCGCCGGTAAAAACGGTGATGCCCGTTCCCGCCAGCTTCTCCTCGATCCTTTCGGCAAACTCGGGACCGGACAGTTCTTCGTTGAACTCGATGAGGCCGAAACCGTTGTGTATGCACTGGGTCAGGATACCGCCCAGCCCATCTTCACGCTCCACGATGGCGCAGCTGAAACCCGAGGCGGCGAGCTCCAGGGCAGCGGCCATTCCGGCTGCACCGCCACCGATGACTATGCTGTCGAAGTACAGATCCTTCATAACGTATCCTTGAGTATGCGGCTGCCGCCACCATTCTTGGTAAGCGTTTCCCAGGACTGCCCTGTTTCACGCATGATCAACTTCATGATCTTGTAGGTGCAGAAACCACCCTGGCAACGGCCCATCTGGGCCCGGGTAAAGTACTTGATGCCGTCCAGGGTCGTGTGGCCAGCACGTATGGCCGCGACAATCTCTGCCTCGGACACCTTCTCGCAGCGGCAGATCATATTGGCGTACGCAGGATCCGCAGCAGCCAGCTTGTCCACCTCGTAGGGTGTAAGATCCTTGACCCTGGCCTGCTTGCCAATAAAAGGATCGTAATCCGGCTTCTCGCTGAGCTTGAGACCAGCCTTCTTCAGCAGATCCTTCACGTACTCGCCGATGGCCGGGCTGGCGGTGAGGCCGGGAGACTGGATGCCGGCAACCTGCACGAAAGCGGGCACCTTGGTACTCATGGCTATGTAGAAATCCTCATCCAGGATGGGCCGCAGACCCGAAAAGCTGGTTATGACGTCGTATTCGGAAATGGAAGGTATCATGGTCCGGGCCGAACTCAGGATTCTGTCCAGCTGGTCCTTGGTGGTAGAAAGGTCGGTCTTGTCATCTATCATTTCGGCGGTTGGTCCGATCAGCACCGTACCTTCAACCGTGGGGATGATGAGCATGCCTTTGGAGACGCTGGTAGGAACGGGGAAGACAACCCTGTCGGGTCTGGCCTTGGTCATGCGGTCCAGCAGATAGTACTCGCCCTTGCGAATCTGGATCCTGAATTCCTCCGCCCCGAAAATGCCCGAAAGCTCGTCGGCAAACAAGCCAGCGGCGTTCACCACATAGCGGGCCCGGACGATGCGGCCATCGGCAGCCCGGACTGTCCATTCGTCACCGGAACGTATGGCATGTTCCACCGCAAAGTCTGTCAGTATTTCAACACCATTCTTCTTCGCACTTTCCACAAGGGAGAAGACAAAACGGTATGGCTCGACGATGCCGCCCCCGGGAACCCACAAACCACCCATTACATCGTGATGCAGCTTCGGTTCCAGTTCCAGCATGCGTTCCCTGGAACACATCTCGATTCCTATTACACCGTTGTCCACACCCTGCATGTACAACTGCTCGATGGCACGCATCTCGTCTTCATGCATGGCCGCAACCACTATGCCGCAACGGGAGAAGGGGAAGTCCAGTTCATGGCACAGACGGTCGAACATCATGGCACCCTGGATCTCAAGCTGGGCTTTCAGATATTTCCTGCTGTGATGGAAGCCCCCATGCACAATGCCTGAATTGGCCTTGGAAGTGCCGAAGGACACATCGGCTTCCTTGTCCACCAGCACAACATCCAGCTCATAGGCTGAAAGCCGCCTGGCGATATTGGCACCGCAAACTCCGGCACCGACTATGCACACATCGTACCGGCCCGAAACCTTTTTCACCGATGATCCTCCCCTGCCCACCACAACTTCTGCCAGACAGACTGGCCACTTCTGCATTATAAACCTGTAAAACATCCAG
>JAVEXH010000478.1:0-2687 GCA_034004175.1 Spirochaetia bacterium | reverse complement strand
CCGGTAGATGGGAGCCCCTGCCAGTATGCAGGCATCGGTGACGAAGAAGGCAAACTCCTCGGCATTGCCTTCCAGGTAGGCCAGTTCGGCCAGGTTGGTCTGGCACTCGAACATGGCCGAGTAGTGCCGGGAGCGTACCGAAGCTTCAAGGCCGGCAAGGGCTCTGTCCCTGGCTTCCTTGCGATCCCCTGCCAGCAGACGTGCCCAGGACAGGGCAGAGCCTGCCGCCGCCCGCTCCTCGTCGCTGTGAAGCTGGGCCAGATGGTAGTCAGCACTTGCAAAGGCCTTTGTGCTGGCTTCGGCATCCCCTGCAAAGCGGTAGCTCAGGGCCAGGGCAGCGTGGAAGGGGACACTGGTCTCGCCGTCCAGGCCGCAGTACAGACGTTCAGGTTTGTCGGTAAGCCAGGCGTCATCAAAACGGAAGTTCTGCAGGCTGTCAGCCAGCATCATGGCTTTCCGGCGGCATACCTCGTCCACATCGCCCCGTGCATCGGCATCGGCTATGATCTTGCGGGCGAACATTGCGGATTCTTCGTACTCTCCGCGCATGCGGTGGTAGGCCGCCATGCCGGCATCGTACAGGCCGGCGGTATAGGGGTCAGTCCGCGGTATCTCGTCCAGCACGGCCCAGGCCCGGTCAAAGCGGTCCATCCCGGCAAAGCACAGGGCCAGGAAAAAGCGGGCGTTGCAGGCACCCTTCTCGTTGCCACCCCCTTCGTAGGCTTCAAGGGC
Source organism: Spirochaetia bacterium (assembly GCA_034004175.1). Taxonomy (GTDB): domain Bacteria; phylum Spirochaetota; class Spirochaetia; order Treponematales; family UBA12059; genus MIBM01. The sequence continues at coordinate 1,955 of JAVEXH010000478.1, read as the reverse complement.
CTTGGACCCGTACAGGGTGGCCGAGCGGTAATCCATATCCATGTAGTAGGTGGTCATGAGCAGATGGTAACACCGGGCCAGGTAGAAGCGCTTGCGGGAACGCAGGGCAAGGCGGTACATCTCATGGACTATGGGCCGCAGGCCCTTGTAGGCCTTGTTGTTGTAGTTGGTGGCATACTTTATGAAATGCAGCTCTATCAGCTCTCCCAGGGCAGTTTCAGGGCAGTTGTCTATGAGTTTCTGTATCCAGGGCAGGCTTTCAAGGGGCAACTGGGGTCGCTCCTTTACCAGATAGGCTCTGGCTGCCTGCCAGGATTCGGCTTCGGCCAGGTGATAGAAGATGTCCACCGGTTTGCCTTGCCCAGCCGCGCGCAGGTAATCCGCCGCAAGGGTATGTAGCAGCTTGCGGTTGTGCAGCAACAGGGAAGAATAGATGGCCTCCCTGACTATGGAGTGCTTGAATCCCCACAGGCTCTCTCCGGTACGGTTCAGTATCCGTTCATCCGACAGGCGGTCCAGGCAACTCTGTATATCCATGCAGGTGCCATCATCCCTGGCCCCCCTCATGGATGCGGCAAAATCGATGGTAAAGGGATAACGCAAGACAGACAGGCGCCTGGCCAGGGTCCTGGTCTCGGGATCCAGCCGTTCCAGGGCCGTCAGGATGGTGGTCTGTATGCTCTCCGGCAGGTGGTGCAGGTCGCTGTCCTGCCTGGCCAGCTTCACATATTCCTCTATGAACAGGGGATAGCCCTGGGACCGTTCAACAATCAGCGCTCTGGCCTCGTCGTCCAGCCCCTCAGGGTACAGGAGCCTGGCAAGCACCGCTGAATCTTCCTTGTTCAGCGGTTCAAGGCGCAACTGCGTCTCCACGCCGAATACGCCGGCGGCGGCATCGGAACTGGCCCTGTCACAGAGCACCACAAAGGGCCGGGAGCGCGCGGCATTGCGGTAACTGCGGAAGAACTCCATGCTGCTTTCGTCCATCAGCCTGGCATTGTCCACAAAAATCACATCCGGGTAGGCATCACCGTCGGAGCCCAGTAAGGCGTCGAAGAGGGCTGCCAAGGCCGCGGTGAACCGGCTTTCACCAGTTGGTCGCTCCGCGGGATTGAACAAGCCATAAGAAGTCTTCAGCCACTTCTCATCAAGCCCGGTACGGTCCTGCACGGCGGCACAGAACTCTTCATAGGTAGCGTCCTGCCTTAGGTCCAGGAAGTCGGCCACCGCGTTCAGGGCGGCGGCATACTCGAAGGCTCCGAACAGGGAGGGGTTGATGGACAAAAAAGTGGCCTGGAAGCCGGGGAAGCCCTTCAGCCTGGCCCAGAATTCCGCCACCAGCCGGGTCTTGCCTATGCCGCCGTCTCCCAGCACGTACACGCCCCCGGTACTGCCGCGCATGTGCCGCACATACTCTCCGGTCAGGGTCTCCAGGGGCTGCTTGCGGTCCACGAAGGGGGTTCCGTAGTCAAAGATGGCCTTGCGCCTGGCCAGAGCCTGGTAGGCCAGTACCCTCTCGTCCTTGCCCTTGAGCACCAGTTCCTGGGGGTCGGCAAAGACAAACTGCTTCTCGCAGGCTTCACGGGTAACCGCGGAGACCAGTATGCCATTGACCGGGGCCGCCGTCTGCAGCCGTGATGCAATGGCCAGGGTATGGCCGGTGACCACTTCGTGCTCGCCCCGCCTGCCGGTGGTTACAAGGCCGGTGTGGATGCCGGTCCTGAAAGCCAGTCCGTCCGGAAGGCCCGAGCCTGGCTTGCGGATCGACGATATGAACTCAAGCGCCGAATCTATGGCCCGGGCGGCATCATCTTCGTGCAGTTCGGGTACACCGAAGACCGCCACCAGGGCATCGCCGATGTACTTCTCTACATAGCCGCCATGTTTGCAGATTATCGAATCGAAGCGCGCGAAGACCCTGCCCAGAAGGATGTCCATCTCCTCGGGGTCGCTGC
>JAVEXH010000040.1:0-12213 GCA_034004175.1 Spirochaetia bacterium | reverse complement strand
TTGTAATTGGTTATTCACCCTTTGGCGCGGCTACGGCCAGTATCGCCGTAACCTTCCTGTTGTCCTTCCTGCGCAAGGACACCATGCTCACCCCCAAGCGCCTCTTTGATGTATTCAGCCTGTCCGGCCACAACCTCATCATGCTGGCTGTCTCCTGTGCCGGTGCCGGTGTAGTGATCAGTGTGGTTACCTATACCGGCCTTGCTTTGGGAATAGCCACGGTCATAACCAGCTTCTCCGGCGGCTTCCTGTTGCCGGCCCTGATCCTGATCATGATCACCTCGATGGTTCTGGGCATGGGCCTGCCGTGCACGCCGGCTTATATCATTGCCATTACCATAGGTGGTCCGGCCCTCCTTGCCTTGGGCATAGACAAGCTTCCTGCCCATCTGTTCGTCTTCTATTTTGCCATTCTGGCCGAGGTAACGCCACCGGTATGCATCGCTGCGTATTGCGGCGCTGCCATAGCCGGTTCCAAGCCCATGGCAACGGGTTTCGAGGCTTCGCAGTTGGCCATCATGGGCTACCTGATTCCCTTCATCTTCGTGTACAACCAGGCGCTCATCATGAATGGTCCATTTGGCCTGATCGCGGCCACCTTCCTTATCATGGTTGTAGTTTCCATCCTGTCCGCATCATCCTTGTCAGGCTTCATGTTCAGGAAAATGAACAAGTTCCAGAGCTTATTGCTTGGGATTGCAGGCATAACCTTGACCGTGCTAGCCGCTTCACGAAGCGTTCTTGAGCAACCTGTAATCCAGACCTCTGTCATTGTAATTGCTTTAGCCTTGATCGGGGCCTTCGTAATCGGAAACCGCAAGGTCCTGAAGACCATGGCTGTTTCGGCAGCCTGATTGTATGGAAACTCGCATGACGGGAGCGGCGGAATGACTATCAAGACCGATGTAGTAGTACTCGGGGCAGGTGTCAATGGCCTGTCCACTGCCTGGGAACTCTGCCGGCGCGGCAAGGATGTCGTGCTGGTGGACAAGGTGGTGATGGGCGCAGGGGCTTCGGGTTCCTGTGACGACATGATACTGCTGCAGTCCAAGAAACCCGGTATACTCCTTGAGATGGCCTTCCGTAGCCTTGAACTGTTCCGGGAGCTAGAGACCCAGTTGCCGGTGGATATAGAGTTCGAGAACCGGGGCGGGACCATACTGATAGAAGATGCCGAACAACTGGCGGTCATGGAGGATTTCGTGGCCAGCCAGAACCGCTTCGGGCTTGAGGTCGAGATCATCGACGCCAAGCGCCTGCGGGAACTGCAGCCTCATGTGTCACCCCATGTAATCGCATCCACCTACAGCACCAGGGATTCCCAGGTCAATCCCATGCAGCTGATGAAGGCCTTCCTTCTGGGTGCCCAGGGGCTGGGCCTGCGGTACCTGAGCCGCAGGAAACCCCAGTCCATCCGCCGCATGTCCGGCCACTGGGAGGTGCTGCTGTCAAGCGGCGAACTGCTGGAGGCCGAGGCGGTGGTGAACGCCACCGGGGCCTACGCCAACGAGGTCTGTGAGCTCCTTGGTTTCGAACTGCCGATTAAACCAAAGAAGGGACAGGTTCTTGTTACCGAACAATTGCCTGCCCTTGGCCAGACCAACGTGTGGAGCGCCCAGTACATAGTATCCAAGCTGAAACCCCAGACCGCCAAGCCTGGTGATGACCTGGCCACCCAGTACGGCCTTGGTTTTGCCTTTACCGGGACCCACAACGGGAACTACCTGATAGGCAGTACCCGGGAGAATGCCGGTTTTGACAAGACCACGAATCCAGAAGCCCTGGGACTCATAGCAGCCCAGGTAAGGAAATATTTCCCCATCATCTCCGATGCCCATATCATCCGCAGTTTTGCGGGGCTGAGGCCGTCTACCCATGACGGCAACCCCTTCCTGGGAGAAGTGCCCGGGCAGCCAGGCTTCTTCATGGCCGCCGGCCACGAGGGAGACGGCATAGCCCTTGCCCCGATCACGGGCATGTTCATGGCAGATCTGGTCTGCGGCAAGACGCCTGAGTTTGATACCACACCCTTCAAGGTGGAACGGGCCATGAAGGTCCAGGAAGCAGTATATGGCAGCTGAACTGGAGGATCGCGACCTGATAGTCCTCGAGAGCATACGGGCGTCCAAAGAACCCATAGGATCATGGGCTCTGGTGGACAGCCTTGAGGCCAAGGGACACAAGGTCAGCTCGGCGTCCATCGGGCGCATCCTCTACCGGCTGGAGCATCTTGGCTTTGTTGAGAGCCAGAGCAATCGCGGCCGGGTCATTACTATCGAAGGCATCCGCGCCATAGAGACCATGAAGGTGCAGAACACCATAGAGTCACACCGGCGACGGCTGGAGAGCCTGATAAACAGCTCGGTGCTGGAGGAGTTCATCATGGTACTCCAGGCACGCCGGGCCATAGAAAGGGAAACTTCACGACTGGCAGCGGAGAATATAACCGAGGCTCAGAAGCAGTCCCTTATACGAATCCTGGAAGAGCAGGAAGACAAGGCAAAACGCAAGGAAAGCATTGCTGATATCGATATAGCCTTCCATCGGGAAATTGCGAAGGCTTCTCATAATACCGCGCTGCAGTCCCTGTACGAGATACTGTCCACCATGGGGCAGCAGTCGGAGTTGTTCGAATTTGTGAGGAGCCAGATCGATGCTACCTACCGGCAGGCTCACCGCAAAGTGCTGGAAGCAATCTGTGCCCATGACCCTGACAAGGCTGAGCAGTGCATCATCCAGCATATGGACTCGCTCATAGAAGATGTTTCGAAGTACTGGGATTTATATGCCGACGCCGCAAACAGGTTCCACTGTGCGGAGCCAGGAGGTAGTAGATGAACATCGATGAAGACAAGCATATCTGCCGCTGTGAAGAAGTGTCGGAGAAGGAAATACGGGAGGCCATACAGGCTGGTGCCCGGTCGGTAACCGAGATAAAGCGCTGGACCAGGGCCGGTATGGGAATCTGCCAGGGACGCTCATGCCGTCGCCTTGTTGAGCGTATTCTGGTTGAAGAAACAGGCATCAATCCGGCAGACCTGGAGATGTCCACCATCCGGCCCCCATTGCGTCCTGTCTCCATCCGTTCCTTGGATGGAGAACCGGAATGATCAATACGGAATGTACAACCGGAAGTACCCTGATCTGCACCTACGGAAGGGAGAATTGATATGGATTTTGGTAGACTGATAGTAGCCATGGCCACACCGTTCAAGGCTGATCTTGAACTGGATATAGAGAGGGCCAAGGAACTGGCCAGGCGTCTGGTGGCAGATGGTGTGACCGGCATTGTCGTAAGTGGCACCACCGGAGAATCACCAACCCTTGACCGGGAAGAAAAAATAGCACTCATCAAGGCGGTGAAGGCGGCGGTTGATGTGCCGGTGATTGCCAATGCCGGTACCAACGACACCAGGGGATCCATCGCCAACGCAAAGGATGCCCAGGAAGCCGGTGCCGATGGCATACTCCTGGTGGCTCCGTATTACAACAAGCCTGACCAGGACATGCTGTACGACCATTTTGCTGCCATAGCCGGTTCGGTGAAGATTCCTTCCATGCTATACAACGTGCCTGGCCGTACGGCGGTAAGCATACAGCCAAAGACCGTGGTCCGCCTGTCCCACGAGGTGCCGAACATCTCCTCGACCAAGGACGCCTCCGGTGACCTGGATGGCATCACTGTCATCGTCAATGAAGCAGCCAAGGGTTTCAGGGTCTACACCGGCGAGGATTCCCTGACCCTGCCCACACTTGCCTGCGGAGGCTACGGAGTGGTGAGCGTGGCCGGTCATGTGGTGGCTCCCCAGATGATGGCCATGATCAAGGCCTATCTGCGCGGCGAGGTAGCCGAGGCAGCAAGGCTGCATGGACAGCTGAGGGCAATCAACAGGGCCCTGTTCCTGCAGCCGAATCCGGTACCGGTGAAGAAGGCCCTGGCCCTCTGCGGGTTCCCGGTAGGCGGATTGCGTCCACCCATGAAGGAAGCTTCGGACGAGGTCGTACGGGAGCTGAAGCAAGCACTGGAAGGGCTTGGATTGTGAACAACGCGGCGTTGCACGAAGAACCAGACCGGATGCTGGGGCACGAATCAAACCGGGTACTCAGCCACGCGGTACTGGGAGCCGATTCGTCCACCAACGAAGTAGAGATATTCCTTGACGGCAAACCACTGAAGGCCAGGGAAGGCGAACCGGTCATGGCTGCTTTGGTAGCCGCCGGAGTCAAGGTGTTCCGCCATACCGCCAAGGGCTCGCCCAGGCGCATGTTCTGTGGCATAGGCCGCTGCACCGACTGTGTGATGAAGGTGGACGGCGTACCCGGCGTGCGTACCTGCGTGACCCGGGTACAGGCGGGCATGCGGGTGGAACGGCAGGAAGGCATAGGCAGCTGGAGCCCGGAGGGCGCAGATGAACGATGAAGCAAAGCCCGTCGTGGTGGTAGGGGCGGGACCTGCGGGTCTGTGCGCGGCCATAGAACTGAAGAAGGCCGGAGCGCCGGTGGTGCTCATCGACGAGAACGACAAACCCGGCGGCCAGCTTTTCAAGCAGATACACAAGTTCTTCGGCTCCAAGGAGCATCAGGCCGGTACCAGGGGCTTTGACATAGGCACCCAGTTGCTGGACGAGTCCCTGAAGCTGGGACTGGATGTGCGGCTGGATACAGAGGTCGTCGGCGTGGATCCTGACCTGAAGGTCTGGGCCATACATAACCGCAAGCGTTCCTACACCCTGGAGGCTTCAAAGCTGATAGTAGCCACTGGAGCCTCGGAGAATGCCCTGAGCTTTCCCGGCTGGACCCTGCCCGGGGTCATGACCGCCGGCTGTGCCCAGACCCTGATCAATGTGCACCGTGTGCTGCCAGGCAAACGGGTGCTTATGGTAGGCTCGGGCAATGTGGGCGTGATCGTTGGCTACCAGTTGATGCAGGCCGGAGCCGAGGTGGTGGCTGTGGTGGAGGCTGCCCCGAGCCTCGGTGGGTATGGCGTGCATACTGCCAAGGTGGCCAGAGCCGGCGTGCCTTTCTACGTACGCACCACTGTGATACGGGCAGAAGGCAAAGAAAGCCTCGAGCGGGCAGTCATAGCCAGCCTTGATGAGAATTTCAGGGTAATTCCGGGAACGGAGCAGACCCTTGAGGTGGACACCATCTGCCTGGCCGTCGGCCTTACCCCCTCGGTGGAAGTTTCGAGTCTGGCCGGTTGCAGGAATATCCACATCCCGGAACTCGGTGGTCGCATGCCGGCCCATGATGGCTACATGCGTTCCAGCAATCCCGATGTCTATGTGGTGGGCGACACCGCTGGGGTGGAAGAAGCCAGCACTGCGATGGAAGAAGGCCGTCTGGCCGGCATTCACGCCGCCTGGTCCCTGGGCTGCATGACCGACGCCGAGATGGAAGAAAAAGTGGAGCGGACGCGTAACCGCCTGAATGCCCTCCGCCAGGGAGTCTTCGGCAAGAAGCGCTTTGATGCCAAGCAGCGCATCCTCGAGGAGAGCCTGAAATCATGAGTGAGGAGAACCCGAAATCATGTGCAAGGAGAATCTGAAGCCATGAATGATGAAGCAACGCTGAAGACCAGGGGTGCCCCCTCGCTTGCAGAGCTGGAAGCCGCAGGCATGCTGCCGACCATCGAGCAGATGAAGGCAGGACCCTGCCTCTGCATCGAATGTACCGAGGAGATACCCTGCGACCCCTGCGAGACCAGTTGTCCCCACGGAGCCATAAAAGTGGGCCAGCCGATCACCAATCTGCCTGTGCTTGACAGGAACAAGTGTACCTCCTGTGGTCTGTGCATACCAGCCTGTCCAGGACAGGCCATAACCATCAAGCGCATCGAGGGCGAGCTTGCAACCATCCGTTTCCCCTGGGAATACGTTCCCATACCCGAAAAGGGGCAAGAGGTTGAAATGGTGGACCGCCTCGGCAAGGTGGTATGCCCGGGCAGGATACGCATAGTCAATGCCTCAGGCAGGAACGACAGAACAACAATACTTACAGCGGAGTTTGCCGCTGATTTTGCACAGCAAGTGATTACGATCCGGAGGAAGAGATGAGCACGTACAACGTAGCAGTAGTAGGAGCCCTTGGGGCAGTGGGTACTGAGATGATCAAGACCCTGGAGCAGCGCGGCTTCCCGGTGGACCATCTGGTTCCGCTGGATGTCGCTGCCAGAGCCGGCAGCGTTATCCGTTACCAGGGCAAGGAAGTGGCTGTCGGCATTGCCGGGCCTGGAGCCTTCGGCGAAGTGGACATTGCCCTGTTCTCGGCAGGCGGGGATGCAAGCCTTGAGCTGGCCCCCATCGCGGTAAAAGAAGGCGCCATCGTGGTGGACAACTCCAGCGCCTGGCGCATGGACCCGAACGTGCCCCTGGTGGTGCCTGAAGTGAACCCCGAAGCCCTGGACGGACACAAGGGGCTCATCGCCAACCCCAACTGTTCTACCATACAGATGCTGGTGGCTGCCAAGCCCATCCATGATGCCTTCAAGATCAAGCGCATCGTGGTTTCCACCTACCAGGCCGTTTCAGGTTCAGGCGGCGGAGCCATAGCCGAACTCACCCAGCAGGCCCGCTCCTTTGTGGCCGGTGAGCCCATCAAGCATGGCGTGTATCCCAGGCAGATCCTGTTCAGTGCCATTCCCCACATCGACATCTTCCTTGAGAACGACTACACCAAGGAAGAGATGAAAATGGTCCACGAGACCCACAAGATCCTTGACCCGGCCATCCTGGTCTGCCCCACCGCCGTGCGCGTAGCCGTGTACCGTGGCCACTCCGAATCCATCAATATAGAAACCGAAAAGCCCATCACTGCCGCCGCCGCCCGGGACCTGCTGAAAAAGGCCCCCGGCATAACCGTGATGGACGACCCTGCCAAGCTTGTGTATCCCACACCCCTCGACGTGGATGGCAAGGACGATGTCTATGTCGGCAGGATCAGGCAGGATCCCACCGTGCCAAACGGCATCAACATGTGGGTAGTCTCGGACAACCTGCGCAAGGGTGCGGCTCTCAACGCCGTGCAGATAGCCGAGACTCTGGTAAAGCGTGGCCTGAAGCCTCGGTCTGGGAAATAATATGGGTGTGATAGTCCAGAAATTCGGCGGCACTTCCGTGGCGGAGCCGGCCTCCCGGGAACGCATACTGCAGAAAGTGGCGGCAGCCAGGGCAGCGGGCGACAAGCCCCTGCTGGTGGTGTCTGCCATGGGTCGACGCGGCGCCAGTTACGCCACCGATACCCTTCTGGATATGGTGCCCGATGCGGCACCGGCAACCAGGGACCTGATCGTCTCCTGCGGCGAGGTCATCTCCGCCTGCCTGCTGTCGGCCATGCTGGAATCCAGAGGCATACCCTCCCGACCCTTCACGGCCTACACAGCGGGCTTGCAGGCAGAAGGCCCCTATGGGGACGCAAGCCCCACCGGCCTGGACGGGGAAGCCCTGCGCCAGGCCCTTGATGCTGGCGTGGTGCCCGTGGTTACCGGCTTCCAGGGCGTACTGCCCGACGGAAGCCTGGCCACCCTGGGGCGCGGCGGCAGCGACACCTCGGGTGTTGCCCTTGGGGCCTACCTGGGTGCTGATTATGTAGACATCTACACCGACGTGCCGGGCGTTGCCATGGCAGACCCGCGCATAATCCCGGAAGCGCCCTTCCTGCCCTATCTTGACTACAGGTCGATGGTCCGCCTGGCCGCCCACGGCGCCAGGGTCCTGCATGACCGGTCAGCTGTCATTGCAGAAGAGAAGCAGGTCAGCGTGCGCGTCCGCTCCACCTTCGATGACGGAGCGGGCACGGTGATAGGCCCCGAGCGGGCCGACTCGCCGACCCCCGACTTCCTGGGTATAGCCGTGGCCAAGCCCGGCAACGGCCAGGCCAGAGTTGTCGCCGTGTGCAGGACGGGCAAGGGCGGGCTCTTCAGCCAGGCCATCCTGTCTGCTGCCAAGCGGACACACGAACCCCAGTCCGACCCCGATGCCTTGGCCTTCACGTGCACCGAGGCCGAAGCCCCCGAACTGGCCCGAACCCTGTTCAGGGCGGCCAGCACCATACTTGCAGGGACTGCCCCTGGCCGCTGATGGATATTCTACTTTACTCACCTGAGGACCAGGATGATCTGGCTTCGGGGCTGGCACAAGCTCTCCCCGAAGCCACCATCCATGTCTGGCGGGAGCCAGCTAGCACCGGAGCATCCGGGGAGGTAGCCCTTCCACCCTGTGACTATGCCGTGCTCTGGGCGCCGCCAGCCAGCCTCTTTGATAATCAGGACAGGCTCAAGGCCATCTTTGCCCTGGGAGCCGGGGTAGACTCCCTGATGCGGTGCCCCGGCCTGCCCGCGGAGGTGCCGGTAATCCGCATCGAAGATGCAGGCATGGCCGACCAGATGATAGAGTACGCCCTGTACGCCGCCCTGCAGCGCCTGCGCCGCTTTGACCAGTACCGCCGGTTCAGCGCCGAAGGCAACTGGCAACCGCTCTCATTTACCGCCCGCAAAGATGTACGCGTAGGCATCCTGGGCCTGGGAGAACTGGGCCGCCGGGTGGCCGGCGCCCTGGCCTCCTTCGGTTTCAGCGTGAGCGCCTGGAGCAGGTCGGAGAAACAGGCCGATGGCATACTCTGCCGCCATGGCCCCGATGGCCTGGATGCTGTGCTTGCTGCCAGCGATGTGCTGGTGGTACTGCTGCCCCTGACCGACGCCACCCGGGGTCTGCTGGACCACCGGGCCCTGTCCCTGCTGTCCGAAGGCGCCTGTCTGGTCAACCTGGCCCGGGGCCCCCTCATCGTGGATGCTGACCTGCTTGCCCTCCTTGAATCCGGCCATATCGGCTACGCCTTCCTGGATGTTTTCAGTGTCGAACCTTTGCCGCCAGGCCACCCCTATTGGCGACATCCGCGGGTCTGTGTCACACCTCATATCGCCGCGGTCATACCGCCGAGCGAGTCGGTGGCGCAGATTAGCGGGAAGATACGGGCGCTGGAGGCCGGGAATAAGGTCAGCGGGGTGGTGGAGAGGGGGAAGGGGTATTGAAACTCCGGGAAGAGGTAGCAGGGCTTTAACCCTGCAATGCTGAAGCCTTACCGGTGTTAGCCCAAGTGGTATGGAAAAGGCCGGGGCTGCAAGACCCCCGCTTCTCCATACCACTGGTTTATTCATTATCGCCAGCCGTACAGTCCCGTTATCTCAGAAGTTGATAAAACACGATTGTATATCCGGAGATCATCAATGTTACCGTTCCAGCTTGGACTTGTAAATCCACCCAGCGTAAGATACCTGGTGTAAGAGGAAGATATAGTGCCTGCATGTGTTGTGGTGGCTCTGAGAATGCCATCAACGTAAAGCCGGATGTAGGTTCCATCATAGGTCGCGACTATATGAGTCCAATCGTTAATGGGGATGGGATACTTTGCACTGTTCGTTGCACCACTACTTATCCAGGTAGCGAGGCCAATATAGCTGGTATTGCTCTGGAAAATACCGAAGTCTGTGCACATCATGAAGTAATTCGTACTAGCATAATCTGCCCGCCGATACACCCAGAACGCAACACTCATACTCTTTCGGTCAGTGGACATGAAGGTATGGCCTAAGGAAGTCTTCATGTCATCACCGGTAACCTGGACAGAATGAGTTCCGACAATCCTTCCGGTAGAAAGAATCGGACTTCCGACAGTGGCTTTGGTAAAATGATCATATAGGCCATTGGCAGTACCATAATCCGTCCAGGTATTGTCAAAGGTCCAATGCCCGGTCAAGCCGGAAGTCATGTTCCAGCGATAGCCACTGTTATATGAACTATATGCTCCAGGATATGACGATGAAGTATAGGCTCTTACCTTATAGTAAAGGACTGTGCCCCACGCTACCGGAGGAGCATAATCATAATACAAGGCAGTCGTATTGGCGGCCAAGATATAAGTTCCATTGTACGCTGTCGAATAGTACACCGAGTATCCCGTGGCTCCGCTGACAGCACTCCAGGTAATTCGCACATAGTTACCACCTGAACCATTGCCCGTGCCGTCCGTCGCGCTGACGCCAGTCGGAGCAGCCATGCCACGATAGCCGGTATCGTAGGTTGACTGGACTCCTGGATAACTTGTTCCTGCCGACCCAAAAGGTGTGATCCTGTAATAGTACTGAGTACTGGTTGATGTGACAGCAGTATCAGTGTAAGAGACCATAGTGAAGATCGAACTAACGTTGCCGATATAATCATATATTCCCGTAGAGGAGTTATATCGGTACACATAATAGCTCGATCCGCCTGTGGGGGCTGACCAGGTTATGGTAACACCCGTCGTTAAGGTACCGTCTGTAGCAGAAACGTTTGTTGGTGCGGTGATCTTCCGAAGTCCCCAGTCGTACGTTGTCGATGTATCGCTGTAGTATCCGCTGGCATAGGCACTGACTTTGTAGTAGTACAAAGCACCCGGGGTAGCAGATGTGTCGTTGAAGCTCGGGGTCGATGAGGATCCTATACTCGAATAAGTACCAGCCGAGGAAGTTGCCCTGAAGACATAATAACTTGTCGCCCCTGTTACCGCTCCCCACGACACCGTCGTGTAGCTTGTACTTGTATTATCAGTCGCGCTGATACCTGAAGGCATCGCAAGCTTCCTTAGTCCGGCATTATACGCTGAATAATCACTGTAGTAGCCATTGGAGTAGGCGTGGACTTTATAGTAATACACGGTACCAGGGGTAGCGCTTGTATCGTTGTAGCTTGTGGTCGCCGAGGATCCGATGTCAGTGTAGGTACCGGTAGAAGAGGTGGACCGGCCTACATAATAATTGGTTGCCCCGGTCACGGCACTCCAGGTGACGGTTACATAGCTTGTGCTTGTACTGTCGGTCGCGGCAACGCTACCAGGAGCCAACAGTTTGCGAATACCTGCGTTGTAGGCTGAGTAATCGCTGGGATACGCTCCGACTTTTGCAAAAACCCGATAGTAATAGAGCATGCCAGCTGATACAGCCGTATCGGTATAGGAAGTTGTCGTAATGGTAGTAAGGTCTGAGTATGGGCCTCCCGATGCAGTTGATTTTTGAAGCGTGTAGCTGGTCGCGCCGGTGACCGCACCCCAGCTTACGGTGATTGAGCTTGTACTTGTATTGTCCGAAGCACTGACGGTCGGTGCCGACAGCTTCCGCAAGCCAGAATCGTCACCTGAGTTGGTACTGGCAAGACCTCCGCCAATGGCTCGAACCTTATACCAATATGTAGTCCCTGGGGATGCAGTCGTATCATTGTAACTTGTGGTAGCACTCGACCCTATCAGAGAGTAGGTTCCCCCGGAACTTGTGGCTCTGAGCACTTCATAGCCCGAGGCACCAGCTGATTGGGCGGTCCAGGACACCGTTACATAGGCAGTACTGGTACTGTCGCTCGCAGCTACCCCGGTAGGAGGAAGAGGCGTCACAGCAACGAGTCGTGAGCCACTGCCAGACCAGTTGCCGGCGACATCCAGCTCCTGTACATATAGTGTCCTGTTTCCCAAAGCCACATCGGAAGCAGGCGTATAACCCGTTGCCGTGGTTGTAGCAGACCAGGCTGTGTTGTCCAGGTTGTAGCGGTATGAGCCGATACCTCCATTGCCACCCGAAGTCCAACCCCATGCGGGAGTCCTGTCGGTAGTAGGTGTCGTTCCGGAAACTATTGGTGTATTTGGAGGCGTGGTATCTATCACCAAGCTCAGAGCAGTGGAAGCTGGCCCCTCATTACCTGCGGCATCTGTAGCAGTTGCGCTTACTGAGTGCGTACCCGCAGAACGACTGACAGTAGCATTCCAGGCTCCGCCTCCATCAGCGGGCACTGTTGCTATCGCAGTTCCGGCTACTTTTATCTTCACAGTAGAATTAGCCTCAGCAGTACCTGATAGGCGCAACCCAGTGGTTTTGTTGGTGATATTGTCAGAATTGGAAGAACCGGTGTCATCACCAGAATTCAGTACTGGTTTGGATGGAGCAACTGGCGCAACAGTATCCCAGGTAAATGGCACGGTATCAGAACCGGAGTTGCCTGCTGTGTCGGTGACTGTCAGGGCAAGTGTCAAGGTTTCTTGTGTAGATGCAGCTACTGATACGCTGGCTGTATTCGATGACGAAATTGATAGCCCCGCTCCGCTCCAGGCATACGAAGCGATGCCCGAGCCGGTTTCCGTCACGGCTGGCGTGAATGTTCTGGCAGAGTTGGTAACAACAGCGCTACCGAG
>JAVEXH010000477.1:0-2691 GCA_034004175.1 Spirochaetia bacterium | reverse complement strand
ACCACCAGCCACCAGCTTGCTGTACATTTCCTCGTTGGACGCGTAGGAGTCCTCTATGACCTTGATGCCGGTCTCTTTGGTGAAGTCCTTCACCACGTCTTCGGGGATGTAGTAGGTCCAGTTGTACAGGTACAACTGTTTGGCGCCACCGCCGCACGAAAGTGCAAGGACAGCCACAACCACAGCCGCCAGAACTGATACACTCTTCCTCATTGGATTCCTCCTGGAAACGGGGTGCGTAGCACTGCCTCCATCATGCACAAGCCCTCGGGGCAGGCCAGCTTTGCGGTCATTTTGCCGCTATGTACTTAAGGAAATTACGCATGGACCACGACAGGAGCACGGTGCCGAGTATCATGACCACCGACAGGGAGTTTATAACCGGTGACACACCGAAACGTATGGCCGAGTAGACAAACAAAGGCAGGGTGGTAGCTCCCGGCCCGGTCACGAAGAAGGTGATGACAAAGTCTTCAAGGGACAGTGTCACTGCTGTCAGGAAGCCGGAGATGATGCCGGGCATGGAGATGGGCAGTATCACTCTGAACAGGGTCTGCTTCTCGCTTGCCCCAAGATCCCGGGCTGCCTCGATTATGGAGAAATCAAACTCCTCCAGCCTGGCCAGCACCAGCAGGAACACGAAGGGCAGATTGAAGGATGTATGGGCAATGAAAACCGTGAACAAGCCCAGCCTTATCCCCATGCCGGAGAAGAACACCAGCAGAGACACACCGATGATGATCTCCGGCAGGATCATGGGCAGGAAGGTTATGGTCCGCAGGTAGCCGCGCAGGCGGAAACGGTACCAGTTCACGCCCACCGCCCCAAGAGTGCCTATGATCGTGGCCGCCGAGGCTGAACCCAGGGCTACTATGGCGCTGTTGCCAAAGGCCCGCCACAGGTTGGGCGAGTCGGTGAACAGCTTTATGTACCAGCGCAGGGAGAAGCCCGTCCAGGACCCCGACTTGGACTCGTTGAAGGAGTACACCAGGAGCACGAAGAGGGGCATGAAGAGAAAGAACATGGTTATGAAGAACACCACCCGGGAAAAGGACGACTTGTGCTTCATCACTTCACCCCCGAGCCGGCCACCCGTACTCCCGAGTCTGCCGCCCTGGCTGCCCTGGCCGCCAGCCTGGCTGCATTGGCATCCCCATGGGAACCACCCAGGATTCCTGTTCCGTTGGCTCGCAACAGCAAAAGTACCCCTATGGTTGTAACTAGGGTAATGACCATGGATATGGCAGAAGCCAGGGGCCAGTTGCGGTTCTTGGTAAGCTCGTCGGCTATCAGGTTGCCCAGCATGTACGAGTCCGTGCCACCGATAAGCAGGGGCACTGCATAGGCTCCGAAGATGGGTATGAAGGTGAACAGGAAGGCGGTGATGAGGCCGGCCTTTATGTTCGGCATGAGCACCTTCATGATGGCTCCTAGCTTGGATGCCCCCAGGTCCCTGGCCGCCTCCAGAAGCGAGAAATCGAACTTGTCTATCGTGGAAAACAGCGGCAGTATCGCGTACGGCAGGTAGGTGTAGACCAGGACCAGCATCACCGCACCCCGGTTGTACAGGAAGCGGATGCTCTCGCTCGTAAGCCCCGAAAACAGCAGAAAATCGTTCAGGAAACCCTCGTTGCCCAGGATGGCTATCCAGGCATAGATCCGCACCAGGAAGTTGGTCCAGAAAGGAATGATGACCAGCAGGAGCAGGATGTTCTGCTTGTCGCTCCTGGCCATGTAATAGCCGCAGGGCAGAGCGATGAGTATCGTGATCACTGTGGCACCGATGGCTACCATTATGGTGTTCACCGTTACCCTGAGGAACAGCGGATTGGCTATGGCCCGGTAGGCGTCAAGGCTAAAGGTCCATTCCACCCCGCCCCTGGCCCCAGGCTTCAGGAAGCTGTACATCACGATGATGGCCAGAGGGGCAATGAAAAACACCGACAGCCAGAAGATGGACGGGGCGGCGTACAGGCTGCCCGGCTCCCGCTTCATGACTTTACCTCGACTATGTAAGCATCCTCGGCGCTGAAAGAAAGCCAGACCTGGTCCTTCCAGGCTATCTCGGGGCCCTCGTCCGACCAGTCGGCGTGCTGCTTGAACACCTTTATCATGGCACCCGGTTCGGTCTTCACGTAGAACTTGGTCTGGAAGCCAGAATAGATGGGTTCCTCCACCACGCCGGCAAAGTAGTTTATGCCCTTCCTGGCAGTGGCCGACTTCTCGAGGCTTATGCGTACCTTCTCAGGCCGTACCGTGAAGCTCACTTTGGTACCCGGGGGCGGCGGATCGTTGTCCGTGACCAGGACAGTACCCAGGGCTGCAGACGAGATGGTTGCCAGCTCCCCATCCACCGAGGCTACCTCACCCATATACAGATTGGTATCGCCGATGAACTTGGCCACGAAATCCGTGGCAGGCGCTTCGTAGATTTCCTGTGGTGTGCCAACCTGAAGGACTTCTCCGGCATTCATGACCGCAATGCGGTCCGAGACGGACAGGGCTTCCTGCTGGTCATGGGTCACATAGATGAAGGTGATGCCTATCTTGTCGTGTATGGCATCCAGTTCGATGAGCATGTGCTGCCTGAGCTTGGCATCCAGGGCCGACAAGGGTTCGTCCAGGAGCAGCACCGATGGCTCGTTGATCAGGGCCCGGGCTATGGCCACCCGCTGCTTCTGCCCGCCGGAC
>JAVEXH010000476.1:0-2715 GCA_034004175.1 Spirochaetia bacterium | reverse complement strand
AGGGCATGTTCCCAATAACGGAGCACATGCTCGCCTACACCGAGAAGCCGTTCCACATCGCCGGTACGATACGGGCCGGACATTGGCTATTTCCTGTCCAGATCCTCGAAGCGCTTGCGTGACGGTTTGAGGGCAAGGGAAACCGGCACCTGGGCAAAACCAAGCTCCGAACGGATCTTGTTCCTGAGATAGGACTGGTATGATTCGCTGACCGCCTCCGGCCTGGTTGCAAAGAAGGTGAATGATACAGGATTCACACCCGTCTGCACCGCGTAGCGCAATTTGAAGAAGTTCTTTGGACCTACCGGAGGCGGATAGTCGGCAAGCCACTTCTGTACCGCATCGTTGAGGGCGCTGGTGCCTATCCGTTTGTGCAGTTGATCAAACAGATCCACGGCGGTCTTCAGGACCTTGTCCACACCGGTCCCGTCCCGGGCGGACAATGGAAGCACCGGAGCGTAGGCCATCTGTCCAAAAAAGAACTGCAGCCTGTCCCGTGATGCTTCGAAGGCATTCTTTATATCCGGCATGGCATCCCATTTGTTCAGGGCAAAGATGACGCCCCTGCCCTTGTCTGTGGCCAGGCGCACAATCTTCTTGTCCTGGTCGGAGAGACCCTCCACCGCATCTATCATCAGGATCACCACATCGGCCCGGTCAAGAGTCTTTATGGCCCGGTTCACCGAGTAGTATTCCACAGACTCCGTAACTTTTGCCTTGCGGCGCATGCCGGCGGTGTCCAGTACGGTGAACTCCCGTCCCTTCCATGCGAAGCGGCCTTCAACCACATCACGGGTGGTGCCAGGCATGTTGCTTACAATGGACCGTTCCTGTCCCAGCAGACGGTTCAGCAGGGTGGACTTGCCTACATTCGGCTTGCCCATGATGGCTACCCGTATGTCGGTATGCTCATCGGTATACTGCTCAGCCTTGGACCAGTCCAGCCTGGAGATCACCAGTTCTTCCAGTTCGTCTATATGGCGACCATGCTCGGCTGATACAAAGACCATATCCTTGTAACCCCAGGAGGCGTGGTTCCAGGCACGCAGGTCCCGTTCGGGGCTGTCGGCCTTGTTCACCACCAGTATGGTCTTGTCGGCGAATTTCCGCAGCCTGGCCGCAAACTCTTCGTCTTCGGGGGTAACATTCACCACATCAACCAGGAACAGTACCAGGTCGGCGCTCTCCACCCTGTCCCAGCTTTTTACCGAGACCTTCTCATCCATCTCGTCCCGCTCCAGCTTGAGCCCGCCGGTATCCACCAGCAGGATGGGCATTCCGGCATCATAGGGCAACCATTCTGCCTCGATGGGATCCCGGGTAACACCGGGAGTAGGATCCACGATGGCCTTGCGTGATCTGAGAAGCCGGTTGAACAGAGTGGATTTTCCGGCATTCGGTCTGCCGGCTATTGCTACGACTGGCAGGTTGCGCCAGCGCTTGGTCGGAGCGCTCAGTGCGTCCGGGTCGTTCATGTCGTTCATTTGACACACAGGATACCCGAAAACCGAGCCAGTGTCACGCAGGGAGCGCCGAGGATACTGAGTGCAGGCAGCGACAACTGGTACACAGGTTAATCGATGCAGATGCAAGCGGCCCCTGGGTACCGACCCACTGTCAGTCGCCGGGTATTATGACCTTCTTCAGTCTGTCACGCAGGAGTGCGTCTATATCCCTGTGGGAGCCAAGGCTCATGGCTTCTCCGGCCAGAGCCACCGCTTCTTCCCTGGTTATCGCCCTGATGGTCTTCTTCACCGCTGGCACCGAGACCGCAGACATGGAAAATTCATCAAGTCCCAGCCCCAGAAGCACCACCGCAGCATGAAGATCGCTGGCCATCTCGCCACACATGGACACCGGTATGCCTGCGGCATGCCCGTCATCTATGACCTTCTTAATCAGCCTGAGCACTGCCGGATGGAAGGGTTCGTGCAGGTAGGCTACCCTCTCGTTGCCCCGATCAACCGCTATGGTGTACTGGATGAGGTCGTTGGTACCTATGGAGAAGAAATCGACCTTGCGGGCCAGAATGTCCGCAGTCATGGCAGCACTGGGTATTTCTATCATTATGCCAACCGGCATGTCCCTCCGGTAGGGATGGCCACGTTGGTCGCAGGCAGCCTTGGCTTCCTCAAGAGCCTGCAAGGCGGTATCCAGTTCGTCGGCGCCGGAGATCATGGGAAACATGATGCGGGCATCGCCCACCACGCTGGCCCTCAGTATGGCCCGGAGCTGGCTCTGGAACAGTTCCTTGTCAGCCAGGCAGTACCGTATGGCCCGCCAGCCCAGCAAGGGGTTCTTCTCGGATTCCAAGGCCAGATCCGGCACAACCTTGTCGCCGCCCACATCCAGCGTCCTGATGGTCACCGGTTTTTTACCCATGACTTCAAGCACCGTCCGGTAGGCTTCGTACTGGGCCTGCTCGCTGGGTGCCCTGCCGGGCTGCAGGAACAGGAACTCCGAGCGGAACAGGCCTATGCCCTCGGCCCCATGGCGCAGGACCGACTCTGTTTCTTCCGGCACCTCGATATTGGCCTTCACGACAACTGTGTGGCCATCCTTGGTCCTGGCCGGAAGGGTCACGAAGGTGGCTAAGTCTATGTCACGCTTCCGCTTGATCTCCAGAAGCCTGTGGTATCGTTCCCTGGTCCGTTCATCCGGATCCACGAGCACCTCGCCGGTGTGGCCATCAACCATTATGACTTCATCATTCCG